>CALGHW010000147.1 GCA_937916075.1 uncultured Prevotella sp. | reverse complement strand
GATGGCTGGCTACGATCCTCAAGTGGCTGTCAGTTTCTGGCAGCGTATGGCCCAGTCCACGGGCAACGGCTCGGCATCGCTCTTCAGCGACCACCCCAGTGACGCCACTCGTATCTCTAATATCAAGAAGTGGATGCCCGAGGCGCTGAAGTATTACCGGGGCACCACTGCTCCCGCTACCCGTCCGTCGTCGCGGCCTGTCACAACCAAGACCATTCATATCTCATAGGTAGATGAAAGATAAAAACGCTTCACCACACGAAGAAAAGAACATTGTGGGGTGAAGCGTTTTTTCTTTAAAAGAAGTGAGCGACGTGTGTCCACGCCGCAATGATAATTGTCTTGTAGAGACAACAGTAGCTGTTGTGACTATGTTCCATAAAAATAAAGCCACATCCCCGCATGGGATGTGGCTTTTGTCATATCTGATAATATGAATGCTCCTTGGATTAGAAGTTGTAGAGGAGAGAGAACTGGATGTTCTCACCGCTCAGGTTCAGACCGAAGTCAGAAGAAGCCTTATAGTGGTCAACGTCGGGCTTAGAGCTCTTGTAACCCAACCAGCCAATCTTGGTCAGCAAAGTGAAGTTCTTGGTCAGGTCAACAGCGATACCCGGACGAACACCGATGTACCAAGTATTAACCTTGTCCTTTGTCAGAGTGTGGTTGTCGTCGAGGTCAACGTTGTTCTCTGAGTGGGTATAGCCGAAGCCGGCCTCACCGAAGAAGCTTACATTGTTCCAACGAGCGAATGTATAGCGCAAGTAAGGCTCAATGCTGAAGTTGTCAGTCTTGTAGTCACCTGTCTTAGAGTGGTTGTATCCGAGACCGATACCGAAAGAAATCTGGTCGTCAAGCTTGTAACCGATTTCAGGACGGAGACCGATGCTGGTTGTAGACTCGGGGTCATAACCTTCTGCGTGAGCAGGCTTAGAAGTACCGAAGTTGATACCACCACCAAGATAAACCTGAGCGTTAGCGCTCAAAGAAGCTACTGCGAGAGCAGCTGCCATCATTAATTTTTTCATAATCATTTGTTTTAATTAATATGAAATTTTGTTTTCTGCTGCAAAGGTATATGATTTGCTTATATGTGCCAAACATTTTATGGGAAAAATGAGCGGTAATTGATTTTTGGAACATATTGGAAGTGATACAGAACAATATTTGACCATAAGATGGTCGTTTTTGGTAAGAGAATAGCTTGAAAGATGAAATTTGGAAAACTTGCAGAAGCGAGTTTTGGAAAGGATAACAGGGCGAAATTAAAGGCCGATATAGAATACGTGTTGCGTATTTATACATATTTTAATATAAGAGCCACTGTTGGTGCGTCTTTGTCAAGTTGCTTGTTTGTTATTGTCTCTTCTTACTCTTTTGTCGTTTTTAGATGTATGTACTTGATGTTTTGTCGCTTTTTGGATAAAAAGCCTCCGATAGATTTTGAGGTTTCAGGGCGTTGTTGTAACTTTGCAGTATATAGAAATCAAATAAGTATATAAGCAGACATTAGCATGAACAGAAAAAAAATTCTCTTTGCCGCAGCCTTGGCCGTAGCCGCTACGGCAAGTGCTCAGACCAAGGACGGAGGTATCTCCGGCCAGATGATAAGCGATATCCAGAAGGCCCAGAAGATGACCGCCAGTGACAAAGCCTTGGCCAACGCCATTGCTGCCAACGCCATTGACGCCTTGGCCAAGAACCGGGCCAACGCCGGCGAGCTGGACACCCACTTCAGTGTCGAGACTCCCTCGCAGAGTATCACCGACCAGAAGAGCAGCGGACGCTGCTGGATGTTTAGTGGCCTGAACGTGTTGCGTGCCAATTTCG
This sequence comes from uncultured Prevotella sp., assembly GCA_937916075.1. Taxonomy (GTDB): domain Bacteria; phylum Bacteroidota; class Bacteroidia; order Bacteroidales; family Bacteroidaceae; genus Prevotella. The sequence goes on along the minus strand of CALGHW010000147.1, from coordinate 2,290 downwards.
CCCAGCGCACCGACTCGCTCCGCGTCACCTTCTCACAGAGCTATCTCTTCTTCTATGACCAGCTGGAGAAGGCCAACCTCTTCCTTCAGGGGGTTATCGACACCGCCAAGAAGCCCATCGACGACGAGCGTGTGCAGTTCTTCTTCAAGAATCCCATCAATGACGGTGGCACCTTCTGCGGTGTGGCCGACCTGGCCGACAAGTACGGGTTGGTGCCCAAGGAGGTGATGCCCGAAAGCTACTCCACCGACAACACCACCCGCATGGCCCGCCTGGTGTCATCGAAACTGCGTGAGCAGGGACTCCTGTTGCGCAAGATGGTGGCCGACGGCAAGAAGGCTGCCGACATTAAGGCCGAGAAGACCCGTATGCTCTCCACCATCTACCACATGCTGGCCATCACTATCGGTGAGCCGCCCGCACAGTTTAGCTATGCTTTCAAGGACAAGGACGGAAAGGCCGTGGGCGAGGCCAAGACCTACACGCCGAAGAGCTTCTTCCAGGAAGTGGTGGGCAGTCCTGTCAACGGCAGCTTCATCATGGTGATGAATGACCCCCGGCGTCCTTATTATAAGACTTATGAGGTGGAGTACGACCGTCACACCTACGACGGACACAACTGGAAGTACCTTAACCTGCCGATGGACGACATTGAGAGCCTGGCCATCGCCTCGCTGAAGGATGGTCGCAAGATGTATAGTTCTTACGATGTGGGCAAGTGTCTGGACCGCCAGCGCGGTTATGCTGACACGGAAAACTTTGACTATGCCTCACTCATGGGCACTACCTTTGGTATGGACAAGGCCGAGCGCATCAGCACGTTCGACAGTGGGTCCACCCACGCCATGACGTTGACGGCCGTAGACCTTGATAAAAACGGTAAGGCCACGAAGTGGAAGGTGGAAAACAGTTGGGGTGCCGACTGGGGACAGCAGGGCTGCCTCATCATGTCAGACCGCTGGATGCGTGAGTATATGTTCCGCTTGGTGGTCAACAAGAAATATGTGCCTGAGAATATCCTGAAGATGAGTGAGCAGAAACCGCTGATGGTCATGCCTGAAGACCCGCTCTTCCAGGAGGACAGATAAGGGATTCTAAAAGTGTTTTTTTAAAGGTTGTGGTATGTATAAGCGATATCTGTATTTTTCTTTCATAGCTTGTCTCCTTGCCGGACCGGTGTATGGACAAGAGGCGAAGACGAAGGTCCTTTCGACCCCCGTGTCGTCCAGACAGGCCATGCTGCAGCCGGATACGGTCGTCCAGCCGGAGGACCGGCAGTATTCCGCTTTTTGTCGACCGTGCTTCTTGTCGCCCGACACCCTGTTGGCCTTGCCTCCGATGGACAGCCGTGGTGGCTGGACTACAGGTCCTTATTGTTGGGGTGGCTATTGGAGTCCTTTGGGTGGCTGGAATGACTGGCAACTGCATGAAGGCCTGAATGTGTCGCTCTCTGCCGCCGCCACGGTAGGCTTGGGCCGTCATTCGCTGTCAGGGTTCTCTCAGAGTGTGGCCTTGATGTATGCCGTGCCGCTCTCGTCCCGCCTCTCGTTGGCCTTGGGCGGCTATTATTCCCATTTCAATCTTGGCCGTTCCGACTTCAACGACGCTGGTTTCAACGCCGTGTTGGGCTATCGGTTCAGCGACCGGTGGGAGGCTTATCTCTATGCCCAGAAGTCGGTGGTCACTCCCCAGTTGCCTCGTCCGCTCTATGATTTTTCCCATATTGGCGACAAGATAGGAGCTGAGGTGCGCTATCAGCTTAGTCCTTCCACCACTGTCGGTGTGAGCGTCTGGTTCCAGCATGTGCCCGACGGGCCGCAGAAGCCCTGGTTCCCGTCGGCCGACGAGACTAAGCGCAGAGATTCTTTTTAGGATGCCTTGACAAGTTGAGGCTCAGAAAATCTGTCGTAAGAAAAACAAGGTCTCAAAGATACAGGAGAGGCATTTGGTTGTCAGAACCGTCAGATACGAACAGCATCGGGCTACTTCCATCTCTTGGGGGTGCCCGATGCTGTTTTTTTTTGTGTTATTTCTCCTGCGTTTTTCTCAAATGAGTCTGTGAACTTTTTGTATAGAGGAGATTACTTGCACAGATAGTTCAGTCGCAGACTGTTGAGCACCACGCTCACGCTGCTCATGGCCATCAGTGCGCTGGCCCACATAGGCGTGATTTGGAAGTCGGCCACACCATAGAGCGCGCCGGCGGCCAGCGGGATACAGACGACGTTGTAGATAAAAGCCCAGAAGAGGTTTTGGTGAATCATGCCCACCGTCTTGCGCGACAGGGTGA
>CALGHW010000146.1 GCA_937916075.1 uncultured Prevotella sp. | reverse complement strand
CCTGCCCCACTCCGCCCTACAGACTTAAATGGGCAGCCAAGCATCCTGCTTACGCAGGCCATGTGGCCGAACGCAACGGTAAGTTCTACTGGTATGTCAGCACCAATACAGGAGGCATCGGTGTGGCAGTGGCCGACCGGCCGGAAGGGCCTTATAAAGATGCCATCGGCAAGCCCTTGCTGACCCGAAAAGACTGCTTTGCCTCAACCCACAGTTGGGCCTGTATCGACCCTGCCGTATTCATCGACGACGACGGACAGGCTTATATCTTTTGGGGCAATCGAGAGTGCTATTATGCCAAGCTGAAAGACAATATGATTGAGCTGGACGGTGATATTCACCAAGTAAAAATCGATGAGAGTCACCCGTTCACTGAGGCTCCCTGGATACATAAATACAAGGATAAATATTATCTCACCTATGCCAGCGAATGGCCTGAGAAGATTGCCTATGCCATGGCCGACAAGGTGACCGGACCTTATGAGACCAAAGGCGTCATCTCGGAAATTGCCGGCAACAGCAATACCACTCACCCCGCTATCGTCAACTTCAAGGGACAATGGCTTTTCTTCTCCCACAACGGAGGTCTGCACAATGGCACCAGCTACAGCCGTTCGGTCATCGTTGAGCCACTGGAGTATGAAGCTGACGGTACCATCAAGCCTATCATGGCCACAGCTCAAGGAGCAGTGCCCAAGGAATACAGTGGCAATCCCATATTGCCGGGGTTGCACGCAGACCCTGAGGTCCTCTATTCAGAGCAGACCGGACGCTACTATATCTACTCCACCACAGACGGACAGCCAGGTTGGGGCGGATGGTACTTCACCTGCTACTCGTCTGACAACCTGACAGACTGGCGTTACGAGGGCATCAATCTGGATGTGTGCAAGCAGACCAAGTGGGCCAAAGGCAACGCATGGGCTCCCTGTATCATTGAGAAAAAAATAGACGGAAAGTACAAGTATTTCTTCTATTACAGTGGTGACGCAGGCCCAGCCAAAGCCATCGGTGTGGCTGTTGCGGACAATCCAGCCGGCCCGTTCGTGGATTTCGGAAAACCCATTATCAGCAAGAGACCAGCAGGTCAAAGAAATGGCCAGCAGATAGACGTTGACGTATTCTCTGACCCTGACACAGGCAAGAATTACCTCTACTGGGGTAACGGCTATATGGCTGGTGCCGTGCTCAATGATGACATGACCAGTATCGACACCACTACCATCGTCCGCATGACACCACGAGGGGGCTCCCTGAAGGACTACCAATACCGTGAGGCTCCTTATGTATTCAAGCGAAACGGACTTTATTACTTCCTCTGGAGCGTGGATGACACAGGCTCTCCCAACTATCATGTGGCTTACGGCACCAGTAAGTCGCCCTTAGGTCCCATCGAAGTAGCAAAAGACCCCATCGTGCTGATACAAGACGCCAGTCAGAAAATTTACGGAACAGCTCACAACAGTGTGCTCCAGATACCGGGCAAGGACGAATGGTATATCGTCTATCACCGCATCAACAAGAACTTCATCGACCGGTCCAAGGGACCAGGATGGCATCGTGAGGTATGCATCGACAAGATGGAGTTTAATCCCGACGGCACCATCAAAAGGGTCATCCCAACCCAACAAGGAGTAAAAAGAATCAAATAAAACAAATACTCACTTATAAAAAGATATTTTTATGAACGACAAGAATCTTATGAACAAGGCAGCCGATAACATCCGTATCCTGGCAGCCTCAATGGTAGAAAAAGCAAAGTCTGGTCATCCAGGAGGAGCCATGGGTGGAGCCGACTTTATCAATGTGCTCTTCTCAGAGTTTCTCGTTTACGACCCCGCCGATCCCTCATGGTCTGGCCGTGACCGCTTCTATCTTGACCCCGGTCACATGTCGCCTATGCTCTATTCTGCACTGGCTCTTCAGGGAAAGTTCACCCTTGATGAACTGAAAGAGTTCCGCCAGTGGGGATCACCAACACCAGGCCACCCCGAGCGCGACCTTTCCCGCGGCATTGAGAACACATCCGGTCCACTCGGACAGGGTCATACTTTCGGTGCCGGTGCCGCCGTGGCCGAAAAATTCTTAGAGG
>CALGHW010000145.1 GCA_937916075.1 uncultured Prevotella sp. | reverse complement strand
TGTTTTTATATTCACCATTGAAGTGTTCCTGTCTTGTTTTTTTTATTACCCTAAAAAGCTAATTGGTGCGTTTGTCTCGCCTTGGCTTACTTGCAAATCTCTTCATACAGGTCTGTGTAAGGTCCTGCGAAGTCCTCACCAGGGTTCTTGAGCAAGGGTATGTTGTGGGCTGTGGCATAGTCCAGCAGTTCGGGATCCACATCCTTGCCGGCCTCGATGACACCGTCTGAGTAGTCGATGGCCAGTTTGGTCAGTTCGTTGAAGTCGAAGTTGTCCTTGTATTTAGCCAGACATTCGGCATTGGCATCCTTGAATTCCACAAACTTCTTGAAGTCTTCGCCCAGAGGGCTCTTCAGACTGTTGCCATAGAGCGAGGTGACTACCTTGGTGTCGGCAAAAGAGGGCTCGTCATGATAGGCCGTCTTCACGTAGAAGGGGGTAATGGCACTCATCCATCCTTGGCAGTGGATGATGTCTGGGGTCCATCTGAGCTTTTTGACCGTTTCCAGCACGCCGCGTGTAAAGAAGATGGCGCGCTCTCCATTGTCAGCATAGTCATCCCCGTTTTCATCCTGTGCCATCAAGCGCTTGGTGAAGTAGTCGTCATTGTCAATGAAATATACTTGTATGCGTGATGTCGGGATTGAAGCCACCTTGATGATAAGGGGGTGATCGGTCTCATTGATGATGATATTCATGCCTGAGAGGCGGATGACCTCATGCAACTGCCCGCGGCGCTCGTTGATGTTTCCCCATTTGGGCATAAACGTGCGAATCTCACAGCCCTTCTCCTGAATAGCCTGTGGCAGGTTGCGGCCCATGAGCGAAAGCTCGCTGTCGGGTACATAAGGTGAAATCTCCTGATTGATGAATAATACTTTCTTTGCCATGCTTTTTTATTTTTATATCTTTGCAAAGATACAAAAAAAAATCCACATTTCCGTTATCATTACATCTATTTTAGAATTTTTAGCCCCATGGATGCCATATTTTTGCTATATTTCTTTCGTGTTTGGTAAAAAAGTTGTTATTTTGCACTCCAAATTTGGAATAAACGTAAAAGGAGACGTTTTTGTAATGAAAGTATTTCATAAGATTGTAGATCTTCAAAACGAGCTGTTCACGGTTCGCAAAGAAGGTAAGGAAATTGGCCTCGTGCCTACAATGGGTGCCCTCCATGAAGGACACGCTTCACTGGTTAGACGTAGTGTGAAGGAAAACGGCATCACAGTTGTGTCCGTTTTTGTGAATCCTACCCAGTTTAACGACAAAAATGACTTGAAAAACTATCCCCGTACACTGGATGCCGATTGCGAGTTGTTGGACAGTTGTGGGGCCGACTATGTGTTCGCACCGACCGTAGAGGATATGTATCCGACACCCGATGAGCGTCATTTTGAGTTTCCGCCCATTACCACGGTGATGGAGGGAGCCCATCGTCCGGGCCATTTCAACGGTGTTTGTCAGGTGGTGAGCCGCTTGTTCTATATTGTCCGTCCTGACAGAGCTTATTTCGGTGAGAAGGACTGGCAGCAGATAGCCGTCATTAAGGCCATGGTGAAATATCTGGGTCTGGGCGTGCAGATTGTGGAGTGTCCTATTG
>CALGHW010000144.1 GCA_937916075.1 uncultured Prevotella sp. | reverse complement strand
TCCATGCAGAATGATGCTGAAGTGTGGGCCGAGCACTCCCTGCAAGCTTTTACCAAAACGCTCAAACAGCAACACCCAGATATTATACATTTGCACGGATGCTGGCGCACACAGAACCTCATGGCTTTCCAACGGGCCCAAAAAGAAGGGGCACGCTTGGTTTTCTCACCCCACGGACAACTGGAGCCTTGGATTCTGAGGCAACACTTCTGGCGTGACAAACTACCCAAGCTCATCGCCTACCAACGACGCATAGCAAGCCACGCTTACGCCATCATCACCATGGGACGGATGGAGAAGGGATGCATGACGCGCCTCAAATATAATCCGCGAATAGAAACAGTGTATAATGCCGTCATCACCGAGACCATCACAAAAGAGCAGATGGGACAACAGGTATACGCCATCTACCGTAAAGTGCTCGACAGCGATCCTTGGCCACGCATGGACGAGAAAATCCACACGGCCGTCAAAGCGTTCATCAAAGCCGGACTCACGGGCGACGCCCACTGGCTGACCGACAGCGAACAGGAAGCCGTACAGAATATCGACAGCGAAGACTGGCGAAAAATCCTACTCTACGCCCACTTGGAACATATCGACAAGACTGTCGCCCAAGGCATCCACACAACCGGACAAGCACCACCATCCGATTTTGACCCGGCACAAACAGACCACTATATGCCTCACCGATTTGATGACGCCATCAGACAACTCGACACATCAGGCAAGAATGACACAGAACGATTCGTCAAAGCTATACGCTCCGCCAGAAAACTGACGCACAACCGACACTTCACCATCATGCACCTGGTGGAACTGGCCGACCTGATGAGACACAGCCTGGCCGATGAGGAGAAAACCGTCAGACAACTCGACGACCACAAACTCGTCACCTTTGCCGGAAGAATCATGCAACTGTTGAGCCAATTCACCGGACTGGAAGAGGGATTTATGCCACTGCCACCACGCATCGACCAACAGGCCCACCGCATAGAACAACAAATCACCAAACATCTCGAAATCATATGACATCAAACACCTATACCCACGTCGAAGCCGACAAGCGCTATCTTGAACTGCTCAGCCAGTCATTTCCCGATGTGGCGTCTGCCAGTACGGAAATCATCAATCTGGAAGCCATCCTCAACCTGCCCAAAGGCACAGAACATTTCCTGGCCGACCTGCACGGAGAATATGAGGCTTTTCAGCATGTGCTGAAAAATGCCTCGGGCAACATCAAGCGCAAGGTCAACGAACTCTTCGGCAACACCATGCGCGAGTCAGAGAAGAAGGAACTGTGCACACTGATATATTACCCTGAGCAGAAACTGGAAATCGTCAAGGCTTCTGAGCCAGAGCTTAACGACTGGTATCACATCACCATCCACCAACTGGTGAAGGTATGCCGCGACGTGAGCAGTAAGTACACCCGCTCCAAAGTGAGAAAATCACTGCCCCCGGCCTTCAGTTATATCATAGAGGAATTGCTCCACGAGCGCGATGACGACCACGACAAAGCCGCCTACGTCAATGTCATCGTTGGCACCATCATCACCACCGGACGGGCCGACGACTTTATCACCGCCTTGTGCAACGTCATCCAGCGACTGGCCATCGACCAGCTCCATATCCTTGGCGACATTTATGACCGCGGACCTGGCGCCCACAAAATCATGGACATCATGATGCACTACCACAGCTGGGACATCCAATGGGGCAACCACGACATTCTGTGGATGGGAGCCTGCGCCGGCAACGACGCCTGTATATGCAGCGTCTTGCGCCTGTCCCTTCGCTATGCCAACCTCACCACGCTGGAAGAAGGATACGGCATCAATATGGTGCCACTGGCCACCTTTGCCATGGAGACTTACGGTGACGACCCCTGTGAGGAATTCATGCCCAAGCTGATGAAAAACTCCACCCTCGACGACAAGACTATCCGCCTCATCGCCATGATGCACAAAGCCATCAGCATCCTCCAGTTTAAGGTGGAAAGCCAACTGTTCAAGCGCAACCCGTCATGGGACATGACCACACGCGCCATGCTCGACACCATCGACTATGAACGGGCCGTGTGCCGACTCGACGGCAAGGAATACCCAATGAGCAGCTGCAACTTCCCGACAGTAGACCCCACTCAGCCAGATAAGTTGACCGAAGAGGAGCAGAAACTGCTCAACCGACTACACCACTCGTTTGCCGTCAGCGAAAAGTTGCACCGGCATATCCGCACCATGCTCAACCACGGATGCATGTTTGCAATCTATAACAGCAATTTGCTCTTCCACGCTTCCATCCCGCTCAATGAAGACGGCAGCCTGAAGGCAGTAGAGCTGACCCCCGGCCACAAATACAGCGGACGCGAACTGATGTACCAAACGGCATGGTCATCCGCTCG
>CALGHW010000143.1 GCA_937916075.1 uncultured Prevotella sp. | reverse complement strand
TGCCTGGAGGCAACTTCCGCCAGGAGATATTGGGCTACTCCCTGATGAGCGCGCTCGGCATCAGTGCCGATGAGCTCAAACTATCATAAAATAGACAAACATACTTTTAAATTCTATATTTATTTTCATTCAACTTTACAAGAAATAATGGGAAGAATACTGATGATTGGTGCCGGTGGTGTGGCCACCGTAGCTGCATTCAAGATAGCACAGAATGCTGACATTTTCACAGAGTTTATGATTGCCAGTCGCCGCAAAGAGAAGTGCGACCAGATTGTCAAGGCCATCGACAAGGCACAGGGACACCCCTCTCACATCCAGACAGCACAAGTGGACGCTGACGATGTGGAACAGCTCAAGAAGCTCTTCAATGACTATAAGCCCGAGCTGGTGGTCAACCTGGCCCTGCCTTACCAGGACCTGACTATCATGGATGCCTGTCTCGCCTGCGGATGCAGCTATCTGGACACTGCCAACTATGAGCCCAAGGACGAGGCCCACTTTGAGTACTCTTGGCAATGGGCCTATAAGGAACGCTTCGAACAGGCCGGACTGACAGCCATTCTTGGATGTGGATTCGACCCGGGCGTGACCAGCATCTTCACCGCATACGCTGCCAAGCACCACTTTGACGAGATTCAATACCTCGACATTGTGGACTGCAACGCCGGAAACCACCACAAGGCTTTCGCCACCAACTTCAATCCCGAAATCAATATCCGAGAGATCACACAGAAAGGACTGTTCTGGGAAGACGGCAAATGGGTGGAGACCGAACCGCTGGAAATTCACCGTCCACTCAACTATCCTGAGATTGGACCCAAAGAGAGCTCCCTGCTCCACCACGAGGAGATTGAGAGCCTGGTAAAGAACTATCCCACCATCAAGCGCGCCCGCTTCTGGATGACTTTCGGACAGCAGTATCTCACCTATCTCGACTGTATCCAGAACCTGGGTATGTCGCGCATCGACGAAATCGTCTACGAGGCTCCGTTGGCCGACAACCCCGACCAGAAGGTGAAAGTGAAAATTGTGCCGCTGCAATTCCTCAAGGCCGTACTCCCCAACCCACAAGACCTGGGCCACGACTATGACGGACAAACCAGCATCGGATGCCGCATCAAAGGCCTGAAGGACGGCAAAGAGCATACCTATTATATATATAATAACTGCAAGCATCAGGATGCTTATCAGGAAACGGGTATGCAGGGTGTGAGCTACACCACCGGTGTGCCGGCCATGATAGGAGCCATGATGTTCTTCAAGGGACTGTGGCGCAAACCGGGCGTATGGAACGTGGAAGAGTTTGATCCAGACCCATTCATGGAACAGCTCAACAAGCAGGGACTGCCCTGGCACGAGCAAATCGACGGAGACATTGAATTCTAAACACACAAAAATCGAATTATGGAAGCAAACGAAGGAAAACTGAAAGCGCTGCAAGCAGCGATGTCAAAGATAGAAAAAGACTTCGGCAAGGGCTCTATCATGAAGCTTGGCGACGAGCAGATTGAGAATGTGGAAGTCATCCCCACGGGCAGTATCGGCCTGAACGCCGCCTTGGGAGTAGGAGGATATCCCCGTGGCCGAATCATCGAGATTTACGGTCCTGAATCATCCGGAAAGACAACCCTGGCCATCCACGCCATCGCCGAGGCACAGAAAGCTGGCGGCATCGCCGCATTCATTGACGCGGAACATGCCTTCGACCGGTTCTATGCCGAGAAACTGGGCGTGGACGTGAACAACCTCTGGATCTCACAACCTGACAATGGTGAGCAGGCTCTTGAGATAGCCGACCAGCTTATCCGCTCGTCGGCCATCGATATCCTCGTGGTCGACTCTGTGGCAGCCCTCACGCCCAAGAAAGAGATTGAAGGCGACATGGGCGACAATGTGGTAGGTCTGCAGGCCCGACTGATGAGCCAGGCGCTGCGAAAGCTCACCAGCACCATCAGCAAGACCAACACCACCTGTATCTTTATCAACCAGCTGCGCGAAAAGATTGGCGTTATGTTTGGCAATCCTGAGACAACCACGGGTGGCAATGCCCTGAAGTTCTACTCCAGCGTGCGTCTTGACATCCGTCGGGTGACAAGTATCAAGGACGGAGACAACGTCATCGGCAACCAGGTACGTGTCAAAGTGGTCAAAAACAAGGTGGCACCTCCATTCCGCAAGGCCGAGTTTGAAATCACTTTCGGTGAGGGCATCTCCAAGATTGGTGAGATTGTTGACCTGGGCGTAGAGTATGGCATTATCCAAAAGAGCGGCAGCTGGTTCTCATACGGAGGTTCCAAGCTGGCCCAGGGACGTGACGCGACCAAGAATCTGCTCAAGGACAATCCCGAACTGTGCGACGAGCTGGAAGGCCTTATCAT
>CALGHW010000142.1 GCA_937916075.1 uncultured Prevotella sp. | reverse complement strand
GGTATCCTCACAATGGGTCATGACGGGCAGGGGCGACGTGCGGAAGATGGTCTCCAGCGCCTCGCGGCGGTCCACCAGCATATTGCCTGTGGAAGATCCCATGAAGAGCTTGACACCAGGAACACGATGGATGTCGAGCTGGCTGAAGAGTGGCGCATTGTCGTTGGTGGCCCCGAAGAAGAAGGCATAGTTGACATGACTCTCCTTCCCGGCCCGCTCACACTTGTCTCGCAAAGCCTCCAGAGTGGTGGTCTGCGGCACGGTGTTGGGCATGTCAAAATAGGAAGTCACGCCACCGGCCGCAGCCGCCCGGCTCTCACTCTCGATATCGGCTTTTTGGGTGAGGCCGGGCTCACGGAAGTGGACATGGTCGTCGATGACACCCGGCATCACAAAACAGCCCGAAGCGTCGATGACACGGTCGAACGACGCTTCGGGCTGGGTCTCTGATGCAGAAATGGTTGCAATGCGGTCGCCTTCAATGGTTATCGAACCACTGACGACACACCCTTCATTCACAATCCTGGCATTTTTGATCAGTATTTTGTTCATATATCGTTTTTTTTTATTTATGCGGCACGCTGGTCAGCGGTGTGGGAGGCACCGCCCCAGCAAGAGAGTCGGCAGCCGGTGCGGGAGAGGACGGTTCGAGTCCCTGCATCCGCGCCTCGTTCTCGGTGGCCGCCTGGTAATAGTCTTTCACATAGGCATCGTTCTTAAACTTGTCGGTAGCCTTGCTCATGATGTCCTCTATCTGCGGTGTGAGTATCGGATATTTGTAGCCGCTGGTAATCATCATGAAGATGCCCGGCCCGAGCACGTTGTCGAAGTTTTCCACGATGAAGGAGGTGACCAGCCGGTCTTCCTCCTTGGCGATACGGTCGGCCTCGACAGACAGTTTCTCGTTGATGGTCTCCTCGTCCACCCCGTCAAGCAGCATCTGACTCTGCTTGTGCGACAGCTCAGAGAGTTGGTTGTCCAGCTGGTTGTGCTTGTCGATAAATTTATACAGCTTGTCGTTGAGCGGTGTGCCGCTCACGGTCTGGCGGGCATTGTCTATCTTGATGGTAATGACTCCGTCTTCCAGCACGACAGGCATGATGCTCTCATCATCCATAAACAGATTGACCATCCGCACGGTGTCAAGGACCCCCGTAAACTGGAACTGCCCGTGGACCACATCGCACGAGTCAATGTTCTTCAGTTCGTTGTTCTTGACAGCCTTCAGATACAACTTGCTGCCGTCGAGCGACGAGATGGACGACGAGCCTTGCACGTTGTATGAATTGGCACATGACGCCAAGAGAGCGCCGGCCGCACACATGAGTAGAATCTTGTTCATAGACAATTGATGGTTTTTATCCGTTGTCACAAATGTACAACGATATATTGAGGTTCGGAAATAAATTCATGCTATTTAAAACTATCGGGCCACTTTTATCATTTTTTTGCCACTTCGTCGGCCTGAGTCTCCCGTTTGGCTTCCTTTTCCAGTTCGTGTCCGATGCGGTGAGTGGCATAAAGCTGCAGCACGGCGGCCACGAGCAGGGCCACCACCCACTTGTTCATCACATATTCCACATAGAAAATGGCTCCCAAGCCAAAGAGATTGTTCATGTTGGCAAACATGAGCACTGCGGAAAGGATGAAGAAGAGGTCGCTGGTCATCAGTATGCGGCGCAGCCGCCTAAGCGTAAAGTTATGGCCCTCATACTTCTGTTTGAGCTGCATGAGCACGAAGGCGATGGCTCCCGCCGCAAAAACGTAAGGAGCCCACGGCTGGAGAAATACATTGGCGCCACTGCCCACCACCATCAGCACGGCTCCGAGAAGGTATAGGATGGTTTCTGCCTTATTCAGTTGTTTCATCGTCTGTATCTGTAGTCTGTTGGGTATATTGCTCATCGTCACTCAAGACGAAGATATCCTCGTCGTCGGTCTTCATGAAATAGCGCTCGCGGGCAATCTTCTCGATGGCCTTCGGGTCGCGGTCGAGCTGGTGAAGCTGTCTGTTGGCCCGCTGATACTGGTCGGTATACTGGTGTATCTCGCCTTCCAGCTCGGCTATCTTGCGCTTGTTGCGAAAGTGGGCCCACACGCTGTTGGAGTCGAGAAAGCCTACCACCAACACTGCAATGGTGATGACCACGATATACTTCAGCGACCGCATCCTTTGCATATAGAGAAGCACGCTCCTTAGATATTTCATAGAATTGAGTTGAGATGTTGCTATTGGTATGCAAAGTTAATCATTATGCAGGATAATGCACGGATAAACAGTCCGTTTTTTGTTTTTTTAAATAAATCTTCACATTCAAGTGTCTGTCTTCCGCACTACTTGACACAAGCGGTGAACAGGCTGAAACGAATATGGCAAAC
>CALGHW010000141.1 GCA_937916075.1 uncultured Prevotella sp. | reverse complement strand
CCTGAAGACCATCACGGCCACCAGCGAGCGAATCATGGAACGCATCAAGCAAAAAGGAAACATTTAAAGAAAACGAATAAGACATTAGATAGAAATGAACACAGACTTTAAACTGAGCACCATTGAAGAAGCCCTCGACGACTTCAGAGAGGGTAAGTTTGTCATCGTTGTTGACGACGAGGACCGCGAGAACGAAGGCGACCTCATCATCGCCGCAGAAAAAATCACGGCAGAGAAGGTCAACTTCATGTTGAAATATGCCCGGGGCGTGCTCTGTGCGCCCATCACCATCAGCCGCAGCGAGGAGCTCGACCTGCCCCACCAAGTGGCAGACAACACATCGATGCTGGGCACACCGTTCACCATCACGGTAGACAAGCTGGAAGGATGCACCACCGGCGTATCGGCCCACGACCGCGCCGAGACCATCAAGGCCCTGGCTGACCCCTCCTCCACCCCGCAGACCTTCGGCCGCCCGGGACACATCAATCCCCTGTACGCCCAGGACAACGGCGTGCTGCGCCGGTCGGGACACACCGAAGCCGCCGTAGACCTCTGCAAACTGGCCGGACTCTATCCCGCCGGTGCCCTGATGGAAATCATGAACGACGACGGCACCATGGCCCGCATGCCCGACCTGCAGGTGTTCGCCAAAGAGCACGGACTGAAAATCATCACCATCAAAGACCTCATCACCTACCGGCTGAAGCGCGAGTCGCTCATCGAAGTGGGCAATGTGGCCGACATGCCCACCCAATACGGACACTTCAAGCTCATCCCCTTCCGCCAGACCAGCAACGGACTGGAACACATGGCACTCGTGAAGGGCGAGTGGAAGGAAGACGAGCCCATCCTGGTACGGGTACACTCCTCCTGCGCCACTGGCGACATCCTCGGCAGCAAGCGCTGCGACTGCGGCGAGCAGCTCCACAAAGCCATGCAGATGATTGAGAAAGAGGGCAAGGGCGTGCTCATCTACATGCAGCAGGAAGGCCGCGGTATCGGACTGATGAACAAGATAGCAGCCTACAAGCTCCAGGAAGAAGGCATGGACACCGTCGACGCCAACATACACCTGGGATTCAAGCCCGACGAGCGCGACTACGGCTGCGGCGCACAGATGCTCCGACACCTCGGCGTACACAAGATGCGCCTGCTCACCAACAACCCCACCAAAAGGGTGGGCCTGGAGGCTTACGGACTGGAAATAGTGGAGAATGTGCCCATCGAAATCACGCCCAACGAGTATGACTACCGGTACCTCAAGACCAAGCAGGACCGCATGGGACACACGCTGCACCTCAAATAGGCGACAAGAGAGAGGCCCTCTTTTTCCGCCACAGGAAAAAAACAGCCCGAAGACAGCACCTCAAAAAAATAAAATGCTTATCTTTGCATAAGATAGCCTGCACCTCAGCATAACACCCAAACAAGCTTGGTGTTCTGCATTCGGTTTGCACTATCTTTGCATAAGATAGCCTGCACCACGGCAATTAAGACAAGCCCTGCTGCACACGGCTTGCACTGTATTGACAAAAAAGAACAAATTAATAACTTCATAAACAATGGCACAATTATCAGAACGCTTACAGCGACTGGCTCCATCAGCCACGCTGGCCATGTCGCAGAAGAGCTCAGAGATGAAGGCTCAAGGCATTGACGTAATCAACATGAGTGTGGGCGAACCCGACTTCAACACGCCCGACCATATCAAAGAAGCCGGAAAGAAAGCTATCGACGACAACTATTCGAGATACTCTCCCGTACCCGGATATGCTGACTTGCGCGAGGCAATATCTGCCAAACTGAAAAAAGAAAACGGGCTGGACTACGGCACCAACGAGATTCTTGTGTCAAACGGAGCCAAACAGAGCGTATGCAACACGGTCATGGCCCTGGTGAACAGCGGTGACGAGGTCATCATCCCGGCCCCCTACTGGGTGTCTTACCCCCAGATGGTCAAGCTGGCCGGCGGTGTGCCCGTATTCGTGGAGGCCGGCTTCAACCAGAACTTCAAGATGACAGCCGAACAGCTCGAAGCCGCCATTACCCCCAAGACCCGCCTGCTCATCCTCTGCTCGCCCAGCAACCCCACCGGCAGCGTATACAGCAAAGACGAGCTGAAGGCCCTGGCCGACGTCATCAAGCGCCACGACGACCTGTTTGTCCTGGCCGATGAAATCTATGAGCACATCAACTATGTGGGCAAGCACGAGAGCATCGCCCAGTTTGAGGGCATGAAGGAACGCTCCATCATCGTCAACGGTGTGTCAAAGGCATACGCCATGACAGGCTGGCGCATCGGTTATATCGCCGCCCCCGAATGGATTGTGAAAGGATGCAACAAACTGCAAGGACAATACACCAGCGGCCCCTGCTCCATCAGCCAGGAAGCTGCGAAATATGCTTACATTTCAAGTCAGGATTGCGTAGAGGAGATGCGTCAGGCCTTCGAACGCCGCCGCAATCTCATCGTGGAACTGGCCAAGGCCATCCCCGGGCTGGAAGTGAATGTGCCGGAAGGCGCCTTCTACCTCTTCCCGAAATGCAGCTCATTCTTCGGCAAGAGCGACGGGGAGACCACCATCAACAACTCTACCGATTTTGCCATGTATCTGCTTGAAAAGGCGCACGTTGCGACAGTAGGCGGCGACGCCTTCGGCGACCCCGAATGTTTCCGCATGAGCTACGCCACCAGCGACGACAACATCAAGGAAGCCATGAAGCGCATCAAGGAGGCCCTTGCCAAGCTGAAATAACACATCTTACAGAAAGAAGACAAGTGTATTAATTTTAAGCAAAGTAGTGGTTAAAAGTTATTAATTCACACTTTAGTTGTACGTTATTTGCTACCTTTGCCACAAATATAAAATAGAGATTGCAAAATCATACGGCTAAAACGCGAAGAAACTAACAACCTTTAGGCAAATAAATAAACATTTTAATAAATAACTAAAAAATTAAAAAAATCAATTATGGCAACAACAACAAAGGCTACAGCCCCAGCCAAGAAAAAGTCGGGCTTTGGAGGTATCAAGAACGCATGGGTCATCATCGTCATCTGCTTCATCGCAGCTGTGCTTATCTTCACCCAGATTTTCGGTAATCCCGCCAACTTCGTGAACGGCGATCCCGCAGGTCACCCGCTGCCCGGCAACATGCTCGGAACTGTGTACAAAGGAGGTTTCGTGGTGCCTGTCATCTTCACGCTGTTGCTCACTGTGTTCTGCCTCGGTATCGAGCGTTTCTTCGCTCTCCGCAGCGCTTTCGGAACCATGAGCCTCGGCAAGTTCACCATCCAGGTAAAGGAGCTCATCAAGGCCGGCAAGTTTGACGAGGCCGAGAAGCTCTGCAACAAGATGAAGGGTTCTGTAGCCAACGTGGTGATGGCTTCCATCCGCGCCTACAAGGACGTTGAAAGCGTGTCAGGCATGAAGAAGGCCCAGAAGATTTCCAAGATTCAGCAGGCTCACGAGGAGGCTACCCAGCTGGAGATGCCCACCCTGCAGATGAACCTTCCCATCGTGGCTACCATCGTTACCCTCGGTACTCTGACCGCCCTGTTCGGTACTGTGCTCGGTATGATCCGTTCATTCGCCGCTCTGTCTTCAGGTGGTGGTGCTGACTCAGCCGCTCTGTCAGAAGGTATTTCTGAGGCCCTTGTGAACACAGCCTCTGGTATTTTGACATCATGGATTGCTGTAGTAGTTTACAACTTCTTCACCAACAAGATCGACAAGCTGACATACGCACTGGACGAGGTAGGTTACACAATCGCAACAACTTACGACGTTAACCACACAGACGAGCTCTAATTGTTTTACCTTTTAATTTTTCATAACTAATGGGTAAAATCAAGATACAAAAGAAAGACGTCTGGATAGACATGACCCCTATGTCTGACGTGATGACCCTGCTTCTGTGCTTCTTTATGTTGACATCAACATTCCTGTCGCCAGAACCCGTAAAGGTCAACACGCCAAGCTCGGTGTCAGAAGTCAAGGTTCCTGAAAAAGATGTCCTGACCATCCTTATCGATCCGAAGGGACAGATTTATCTCGGTACAGACAACAAGAACGACATGATGGCCATGCTGGATGCCATGACAGCCAAATTCGGTGTATCACTGAATCCGCTGCAGATGAAGCATTACAAGGAGGACGCCATGGTGTGCGCCCCGATGGGCACCCTGTCACAGTACCTGAGCCTCGAGCCTGACAAGATGACCGAAGCCGCCAAGACGTTAGGTGTTCCCACTGACAGTATCAATGGGGACAAGAGTGAGTTCCAGGAGTGGGTTTCGGCTGCCCGTGAGTCCAACCCCGACATCAAGCTCGCCATCAAATGTGATGCCGAGACTCCTTACAAGACTGTCAAGAAGGTGATGTCAGAGCTTCAGGACATGAGCGAGAACCGCTATCAGCTAATCACAAACCTTAAGAAGGAGGAATAATACATGGCAAAGAAGAAAGAAAGCAAGCAGAAGAAGATGCAGACCCGCGTAGACTTTACGCCTATGGTGGATATGATGATGCTTCTTATCACATTCTTTATGCTCTGTACGACTCTGAGCAAGCCCCAGGCCATGCAGCTGACCCTGCCGAGCAACGATGACAAGACCGCCAATGAGGACAAGACTGCCACAAAGGCCTCTTACACCTTCACACTCTACCTGGGTGCGAATGACAAGATTTACTACATCGCCGGCCTGCCTAAGTATGACGACCCGTCATGCATGGTGGAGACCACATGGGGTAAAGACGGTTTGAGAAAGGCACTGATGACCCACGTGACCGAGGACGGTATCCGTCCTGTAGCCATGATCATGCAGGAGAAGCAGAAGCTGGACCAGAAGAAACTGGCCAACAACATGTCTGACGAGCAGTACAAGCAGGAGCTTGCCACCATCAAGAAAGGTGAACTGCCCACAGGCAAAATCGGAACGATGACCGTCATCATCAAACCGATGGACACCGCTTCTTACAAGAACATGGTGGACGCTCTCGATGAAATGCAGATATGCGGTATTGATAAGTACGTGATTGACAAGATTACTCCCGACGACAGCAAGCTGCTCCAGCTGAAAGGTGTCAAGTAAGAATAGGAGTCAATCATCTAACAATTAAAAATCAGAAAGAACTATGTCACAAATAGATTTGATAGACGACAAATGGGTCGACCTCGTGTTTGAGGGCAGAAACCAGGCGTACGGTGCTTATCAGCTGCGTAAGGATACAGGAAAACGAAATCTGATGTCGCTCGCCGTGATGGCCATTGTGGCTATCATCATCGCTGTTGCGGTGGGTGTCAACAAGTACATCG
Organism: uncultured Prevotella sp.; assembly: GCA_937916075.1. Lineage (GTDB taxonomy): Bacteria > Bacteroidota > Bacteroidia > Bacteroidales > Bacteroidaceae > Prevotella. Next base: position 3,807 of record CALGHW010000141.1, on the reverse strand, counting down.
AGGCCAACAAGGCCAAGGTGGCTGTGACAACAGATGTAGAGCTCTCTAAACTGGCCGAGAAGAAAGAGGCCAAGGTGGAGAAGAAAACTCCTGTAAAGATGGAAGAACAGAAGGTCGTTGAGAAGGTGAAGAGCTCTGTGAAGTTCACCGCCCCTGTCATCAAGAAGGACGAGGACGTGACACCTGCCGACGAAATGAAATCGCAGGACGAGTTGGCCAAGTCAACCACAGCCATCGGTTCGTTCGACGTGAAAGGTAACGATGAAATCGGTGGTGAGGTGCTCAAGGCCAAGGAAGTCATCGCCCAGCCCGAACCTCCCAAGGAGGAAGAGCAGAAGGTGTTCGACGTGGTAGAGCAGATGCCTGCCTTCCCCGGCGGTCCCAACGCCCTGTTTGAGTACCTGTCCAAGAACATCAAGTATCCCGCAGTCGCTGAGGAGAACGGTGTACAGGGACGTGTCATCGTAACATTCGTGGTGGAAAAGGACGGTTCGATTACCGACGTGAAAGTGGCCAAGTCTGTTGACCCGTCACTGGACAAGGAAGCCCAGCGCGTGGTACGCAGCATGCCTCACTGGATTCCTGGTAAGCAGAACGGTTCGGCCGTGCGTGTGAAATACACCGTGCCTGTGACCTTCCGTCTGCAGTAATCCTGCCGGACAGAGATTGCATCGTAACAAAAAAATGACTGATTATTACACAACAAAAGTAATATGACAAACAAAACATTCAACATCATCGTTGGATTAACCCTCGTTTTAGGCTTGTTCGCTTCATGCAAGGACAAGCCTAAAAACGGTAGAACTGACACTTATTCATCAGGGACGATTTCTTTCGTCTCTGATGAAAGTTTCAGTCCTATCATCGAAGAAGAGAAAGAGGTCTTCGAAATGACCTATCCCCAAGCCAAAATCAAGCCGGTCTATACCGACGAGCTGAACGCTGTGAACATGCTCATGAAGACCAAGGTATGGCTTGCCATCACAGCAAGAAACTATACGCAAAAAGAGTTGACCAACCTCCAGAGCCGACAGTTTGCCCCGGTAGCCATCCCGCTGGCCTACGACGGTCTGGCCCTGATAGTCAACAACGCCAATCCTGACTCTTGCATCTCCGTGAAGGACATCAAGCGCATCCTGAGCGGAGAGGCCAAACAATGGAAAGACGTATATCCCAACTCGCGACTGGGAGAATTTGATGTCGTCTTCGACAACAAGCAGTCGAGCACCGTACACTACTGTGTAGACTCCATCCTGAACGGCCGGCCCATCAACAGCCCCAACATCGAAGCCGTCAAGAAGAGTGCCGAAGTAATCAACTATGTGTCCACCCACAAGAATGCCATCGGCATCATCGGGTCTAACTGGCTGAACGACAAACGTGACACAACCAACGTCACCTTTAAGAAGGAAGTGAAAGTAATGGCGGTAAGCCGAGTGGACAATGCCACACCGCAAACCAGCTACAAGCCTTATCAGGCTTATCTGTACAACGGCACTTATCCGCTCAAACGCACGATATACGCACTGCTCAACGACCCGCTCCACGGTCTGCCCTGGGGATTTGCCCAGTTTATCGCATCGCCAAAGGGACAGATGATTATCTTCAAGTCGTCACTGCTGCCGGTCAAGGGAGACATTAGCATCCGCGACGTCAACGTGAGCAACGAGTAGAGCGACATTCAGCAATGATAAGCACAAACATGTTGTCCTATATTTTATATACCCTAAAAGATTGAGAATTATGAAATCAGTAAAATATGTAATGATGGGCGCACTGATGCTCAGCCTCAGTGCACCAGCCATGGCCCAAAGTGACAACAAGGCCACCATCGACGCGATAGCTCAGGCTATCAAGAGCAACCCTGCCGGTGCTGCCGACCAGGTGAAGGACGTGTTCAAGAAATACAAGAAGAACGCTGAGGTACTGACGGGCATCGCCAGAGCTTACTTCGACGTGAAGGATACCGCCAACGCCCGCAACTATGCCGAACTGGCGCTGAAGGCGGACAAGAAGTACGGCCCTGTGTATATCCTGCTGGGCGACATCGCCGTGATGAACAATGACGGTGGCGAGGCTGCCTCACAGTATCAGCAGGCCATCTATTTCGACCCGAAAAATCCCGACGCTTATTATAAGTATGCCAATATCTACCGCAAGACCAGTCCTGCGGAGGCTGTAGCCAAATTAGAGGAGCTCCGGGCTCAACGGCCTGACATCGCAGTAGACGGTATGGCCGGACATATCTACTATCTGGAGAACGACTTCACCAAGGCCATCGAGCGTTTCGGCCAGGCGTGGAGCACTCAGAAGGAGCAGATGACAGAGAGCAACCTCACCGAGTATGCCATGTCGCTCTTCTTCAAGCAGAAGAACCAGGAGAGCCTGGATGTAGCCAAGTACGGACTGACCAAAAACAGCCGTGACGCAGCCTTCAACCGCTTGGCTTTCTTCAACAGCACCGACCTCAAGGACTATGACAATGCGCTGGTATATGCCGACGCTCTGTTCAACAAGTCGGACAGTGCCAAGTTCTCATACTTCGACTATACATACTATGGCAATGCTTACATCGGCAAGAAAGAGTATGCCAAAGGTATTGAGATGTTACAGAAGGCCCTGACCATGGAGTTTGACTCCAAGACCAAGCGTGCCGGTGTGGTAAAGGCCCTGTCAGACGCCTACAAGCAGAGCGACGACTACGACAACGCCATCAAGTACTATAAGGAGTATCTGAGTGACATCGAGAAGCCTTCGGCCACCGACCGCGCCAGCTTTGCATGGCTCTATGTGCTGCAGGCCGACGGTGAGAAGGATGCCACCAAGAAAGAGGGTTTGCTGAAAGAGGCTATCAATGTGTACACAGCCTTGAAGAACGACGAGCCTGACGCGGCCGACTTCACTACTTACAAGATCGCACAGGTGAACGCCATGCTCGACCCTGAGACCAAACTCGGACTGGCCAAGCCTTACTATGAGGAACTGGCCAACATGATCAACGCCCGCGAGAACAAGGATGCCGCTGACAAGGCTCGTCTGCTGGAAGCCTACAGATACTTGGGATACTACTACCTGCTGAAGAACGACAAGACTGTGTCCGACGGCTACTGGAAGAAAGTGCTGGAGCTTGACCCCAACAATGATGCCGCCAAGCAGGTACTGGGTATGGGCAAGAAGAAATAATAATCAATCCATCAGATAAACACACAACTGCAAGAAGCAGCGTCTGCACAAAAGGCCCAAGAGGGTTCCTTACAGACGCTGCTTCTTTTTTACGATATCTCCATTTGTTTTCCCTTGATACGGCTTTTCAAGGTCCGCAACGAGGAGTAGCTCAAGTTCAGCATGCGCTGCACTTGTTCTTCGGCCATCCCCTGATGCAACAGGACCAGGAAAATCTTTTCGCGGGGAGTCAGCGCATCATAAGTGGCATTGAGTGACAGAAGGAAATCTGATTCCGCCTTGGCACAATAGTCAAGGAATGACTGTTGGTCGGCCTTACGCCAATCACTGATTGACTCGCCTCTCATGGCCGACTCATAAAGGAGACGGGCCTTACACTCCTCCTCGACATTCAGCCGCTGCAGTTGTTCCAGTTTGGCCTTGAGCCTCCCGATGGTGCGCTGGTAGTCTTTATCATGCTTTTCCATATCTGCGATGGTGGTCTGCGAGGTATGACATGCAGTCTCCAGCCGGGCAATCATTGCTTGGTACTCCTGTATCTGCCGGTCACGCTCCTTGCGCTCTGCATACAGCTTCAAGCGCCGGTTTCTGACTGCACAGCCCGCTATCACCACGACCGCCGCG
>CALGHW010000140.1 GCA_937916075.1 uncultured Prevotella sp. | reverse complement strand
TGCTAATTTTCTTGCAAATTTAATAAAAAAAAGAACATAAGTCATTTGTTTTCATTATTTTTGCATTCAATATGTGTACGAATCTTTTTTTAAAGCGAAAATATCTCACGTTGTGCCTCTTGCTTCTGACGCTGGCAGGTCATGCCCAGTTGCGTTGGAACTCGGCTTACCAGCAATATATCGACCAGTATAAGGATCTTGCCATCGAGCAGATGAAGCGCTTCCGCATACCGGCCAGTATCACGTTGGCTCAGGGCGTGTTTGAGTCGGGAGCTGGCATGAGCGAACTGGCCCGTAAGGGTAACAACCATTTTGGTATCAAGTGTCACAACACCTGGCGTGGCCCTTCCATGTCGTATGATGACGATGCGAAAGGCGAGTGCTTCCGCGCTTATAAGAATGCCTATGAGAGCTATGAGGACCATTCCCGCTTCTTGTTGCAGGGTCAGCGTTATCAGGGGTTGTTCCGCCTGAAAGCTACTGATTATAAGGGATGGGCCCGTGGGCTGAAAGCTGCCGGCTATGCCACCAATCCGCGTTATGCCGACAAGCTGATAGACATCATCCAGCTCTATAAGCTCTATCAGTATGACACAGCAAAGAGTTATGACCATTTCTATGCGCGCCATAGCCGTGACCGTGCCGTAGACGGTAAGCTGCATCCCATCTATGAGTTCAACGATAACTATTACGTCAAGGTGCGTCAGGGGGACACCTTTCAGACCCTGGCTAAGGAGATAGGAATTTCGGCCCGCAAACTGGCCAAGTATAACGAGCGTGACCGTCGTGACGCCTTGGAGGTGGGTGAGATTATCTATTTGAAGAAGAAGCGTACCAAGGCACCCAAGTCGTATAAAGGCAGGTTGCACTATGTGCGGGCTGGCCAGTCGATGTATACCATAGCCCAGCTGTATGGCATCCGCCTGAAGAGCCTGTACAAGCTCAATCGACTGTCGCCCGACTATCAGATTCGGGTGGGTGACTCATTGCGGTTGAGATAAGTTGGCTGTTGCTGGCGGTATGTGTGCTCCAGCTTGCTTAGGAAGAAAAAGCGACACAGGACCATGGACTGGAATCATCCGTCACATGGTCCTGTGTCGCTTTTCTGTGGTTTTGTCCTGTCCTCTTATTCTTCTATTTGCGACAGGGAGCGTGCAAACGATGAGATGAAGCTGGTCACGGTTTCGTTTGGAAAATAGCGCATATAGCGGGCACTGTGCTTGATGTGCCACAACATGGCGCCAGAGTTGCTTGTGCGTACAAAGATATTTTTGCCTTGTGTGAAATACCAATCCTCGGAGTGGTTGCTGGTCAGCCGGAAAATATCTTCACGGATGCGGTCCGTATCCTCATGTGCTGTCTTGGGGTTGACGAAAGGCATCTCCTCCTCGCTGAATCCGAAAAGGTCAACCATGATGGCACTTTCCAGTCGCGCGATGTGCTCCATGCCCAACGTCTTGATCCATTCCTGTAGTTTCACGTAGTCTACCCGGTCGCCAGCCTTGCGGAGGAAGAAGCCCAAGTCAACCATTTGTTTCAGGCAGATGCCCTCGCTGATGATGTAGCGGGCGATGCGTACGATGATGAGCAGCAGGCACAGAGTGGGAGGCACCACCTCTATCCGTATGTCGCCCATGTTGACATAGGCAGAGTCACAACATCTTGTTTCGCTTGTGATGATTGTCTGCAGTTTGCGGTTGAGCAGTGGGTTGGTCAGTTGTTGTGGGGTGCGGTAGTGCTCTATCCGTGTGTCTTCCCACAAGTATTGTAGCACCTGGCGGTCGGCCTGTGTGGCATCCTTTCCGTTGGTTTTGGCCCACAGGTCAGCCTTGTTGGCCTGTGGCGTGTAGGGGAAGAAGATGTCGATGTCTCCGCTGGTGCGGTGCAGAGGGTTAGGGTAGAGGGTGGCCAGTCCCTGTCCTTTCAGGAGGATAGGGCGCGTCTGTTCCTCGTTGAGGATGGCGAATAGGTCGATGATGGTCTTGTTTATCTGTCGGTTGGTCGCCTCGATGGCATCGGTGGTCTGTCGCCATTCGTCAGCTTGCTCATTGGTTAGTTGCATGAAGAAGTCGTTGGCATGGTTGTTGATGCCATCGCTGACCAGGGCTGTCACGCCGTGCATGAGCGACAGCTGGTAGATACGTTTCCACTTCCACACCGACATCGGCTCCACCGGCTCGTTGTCGCCAAAGGTGCCGCTGCGTAGCAGTCTGAAAAAATTTCGTTCGATGACAGTCGTCATATTTCTTTTCCTCTCGTTTTCCATGATTTAGGAGTATCTGCGCGGATAGCGCAGCAGAATGGCCACGATGGTGACGAGGCCGAGACACATCGGATAATACAAGTATGGGATGATGTTTACGGGGTTGAGTGATGCCAGTCCGGCAGCCATCAGGAGCTGTGCCCCATAAGGAATGAGTCCTTGCATGCAGCACGACATGGTGTCCAGGATACTGGCACACTTCCGGTTGTCCACGCCATAACGGTCGCCTATCTGTTTGGCGATGCCGCCCACGGTGAGGATGGCTACTGTGTTGTTGGCTGTGCAGATGTCTCAGTTCGGCTCCCCGTTTACCTTTTACGTGGCGTGTCAGCCGGCTGATGATAAAGTCGATGCCGCCGTTTTCCTTGATGAGTTCAAGCATTCCGCCGGCCATCAGGGTGATGATGATGAGCTCGCCCATTCCCAATATGCCGTCGCCCATGGCTCCAAACCAGCTGTATACATCGAAAGTACCGTCTATCAGGCCGATAGCTCCTGTCAGGCCGATGCCCAAGGTGAGCACAGCCATCACGTTCATGCCGAAGCATGCCGTGGCCAGCACGACTATATAGGGTATGACCTTGACATACGACACGGTAGGTATGTCGGTTGGTGTGCTCATGCTGCTGCCCATCAGCAGATAGACGATAAAGATGACGATGGCCACCGGGGCCACCAAGAATGCGTTGACCCTGAACTTGTCGCTCAGTTTGCAGCCCTGGGTCGATGTGGAGACGATGGTGGTGTCGGAGATGAACGACAGGTTGTCGCCGAAGAAGGAGCCCCCCACCACGACAGCCGTCAGCAGGGCCACGGAGGAGCCTGTGGAGTGGGCTATACCGGCGGCGATAGGTGTGAGCGCCACGATGGTGCCCACGCTGGTGCCGATGGACAGGGAGATGAAGCAGGCGGCCACAAAGAGCCCGGCCAGTAGCATATTGCTCGGCAGCAGACACAGCGTCAGGTTGACCGTGGCGTCGATGCTGCCCATCATCTTGGCGCTGTTGGCGAAGGCCCCCGCGAGGATGAATATCCATAGCATCAGCATCATGTTGCCCGTTCCGGCACCCCGGCTGAAGGTCTCGATGCGGCTTTTGAGCGGTTGGCCTGTGCCGATGGCTACGGCAAAGATGGATGATACCATGAAAGCCACGGTGATGGGTACTTTATAGAAGTCGCCGGCGATGATGGAGGTAACCAGGTAGAGTACCACGAACACCAGTAGCGGACTTAAAGCGATGAGACCTTTTTTCATGATTGGAACAGTGCGTTTAGGGTTTTGTATGTAGAGCTGTGTGCTTATGGATGATTTTGAGTCTTGAGTTCGGACGGCGTGCAGGAGCTGGCTCCGGTCGTTCTCAAACTCAAGACTCAAAAAAAAGGGTGTTGTCCGTGTCCTTACAGAGTCACCCCATTCTTGAAGATGGCTATTTCGCGGTAGCCATTCTCTTCGTTGCGGGTCTGCTCGCCACTGGCCACGGCGATGATTTTTTCGATGAAGGCATGTGTCACCTCATCCCAGGTCTTGCCTTCAAGCAGTTGGCCTGCGCTGAAGTCAATCCAGTTGGCTTTGCGGGCAGCGAGCGTGGGGTTGGTGGCAATCTTCATGGTAGGAACGAAAGTGCCGAAGGGCGTTCCGCGTCCGGTGGTGAAGAGCACTATTTGGCAGCCGGCCGAGGCCAATGCGGTGGAGGCCACGAGGTCGTTGCCCGGTGCGGAGAGCAGGTTGAGTCCTTTCACTTGCAGCCTGTCTCCATATTCGAGCACACCGCTCACGGGCGCGCGGCCGCACTTCTGGGTGCATCCCAGCGCCTTGTCCTCCAAGGTCGAGATGCCGCC
>CALGHW010000139.1 GCA_937916075.1 uncultured Prevotella sp. | reverse complement strand
GCTCCGCTGTTAATGTCGTCGCGGATGATTTCCTCATTCACCTGCTTGGTGTTACCATAAGGGCTCTCTGCAGGCTTGATGGGAGCATTCTCCGTCACAGGCAAGTTCTCGGGGTCGGGCTGTCCGTAAACGGTACAGCTGGAGGAGAAGATGATTCCCTTCACGTTGTGCTTCGGCATCAGCTCCAGCAGGTTGATCAGGCTGACAAAATTATTGCGGTAATAGAGCAGCGGCTTCTGTACACTCTCGCCCACAGCCTTGCTGGCTGCAAAATGGATGATACCCTGAATGTCAGGATACTTAGCGAATACAGCTTCCATGGCCTCCTTGTCACAGCAGTCCACTTGCTCAAAGGCCGGACGCACACCTGTTATCTTCTCAATACCGTCTACTACCTCGGCGCGAGAGTTGGACAGATTGTCGACGATTACCACTTTATATCCGGCATTCTGAAGCTCTACTGTTGTGTGTGAACCGATAAAGCCAGTTCCTCCGGTTACCAATATTGTCTGTTTCATCGTTTTAGATTTTTGTTTTATATTGAATAATTGACTATGCAAAGATAGCAAAAAAGTGGGAACCGCAAAAGGTTTACGGGTAAAAATTTATTAAAAATGAGAATACCCACAAATTTCGACTATAAAAAGAGTGTCTTCCGACTGGCTATTGGCGTTTTTCCCGAAGGTTGCAGCCATAGAAATGCGGGTTGTGCGAGCCTTATGGCCCCACAACCCGCAAGTAGCTGTCTGCAGGAAGTTCTACTCCAAGCCGAAAAGCATTCTCAGACCGTTGTCCACGCCTGAGAATCCCATGAAGGCAAGGCTCAGCAGTCCGGCGGCCACCAGAACGATGGCCATGCCCCGCATGCCCTTGGGCACATTGACCAGCTCCAGTTGCTCACGCATGCCGGCGAAGACGGTCAGGGCGAGGCCGAAGCCAATGGCTGTGGAGAAGGCGTAAACCACGCTCTGCAGCAGGCTGAAATCCTTCTGTATCACCAATATGGCCACACCGAGCACAGCACAATTGGTCGTAATCAGCGGCAAGAAAATGCCCAGGGCCTGATACAGGGCGGGCGATACCTTTTTCATCACAATCTCCACCATCTGTACCAGGGCGGCTATCACCAGGATGAAAGCGATGGTTTGGAGATATTGCAGCCCGAATGGGTCGAGCACAAGTTTCTGCACGAGATAGGTCACAATGGTGGCCAGCGTGAGCACAAAGGCCACGGCCGCACTCATGCCAAGCGAGGTCTCAATCTTCTTAGACACGCCCAGGAATGGGCAGATGCCCAGGAACTGGGCCAGCACGATATTGTTGACGAATATCGCCGAGATAAATATCAAGATATATTCCATGATGTTATGCCTTCTTTAGTTTGTTGACAATGGCGATGAGATACCCCAGGGTGACAAATGCGCCCGGAGGCAAGATAAAGAGCAGCATGTTGCAGGTCTCTGGCAGCAACACGATTCCGAATACGGAGCCGGCGCCCAGCAGCTCGCGGACAGCGCCCAGCAAGGTGAGGCCGAGCGTGAAGCCCAGTCCGATGCCTATACCGTCAAACAGGCTCTCCAGCGGTCCGTTCTTGCAGGCGAAGGCCTCGGCGCGCCCCAGGATGATACAGTTGACTACGATGAGCGGTATGTAAAGGCCCAGGGCGTCGTTGATGGCTGGCAGATAAGCGGCCAGACACATCTGGAGGATTGTCACAAACGAGGCGATGACCACCACGAATACCGGGATGCGCACCATATCGGGAGTAATGTTCTTGATGAGGGAGATGACGACGTTGGAGCATATCAGCACAAACATCGTAGCCAGTCCCATCGACATACCGTTGATGGCCGACGTGGTAGTGGCCAGCGTGGGACACATGCCAAGCAGGAGGACAAAGGTAGGGTTCTCCTTGACAATGCCGTTGAGCA
>CALGHW010000138.1 GCA_937916075.1 uncultured Prevotella sp. | reverse complement strand
CATTGCTGGGCAGCTGTCCGTCGGCAATGGAGAAGCTCACGGCACGCAGGTGGTCGGCCACCACACGCATGGCCACGTCGGTGTCCTCATCCTTGCCATACTCCTTGCCGGTAAGGCGACATATCTCCTTGATGACAGGCTGGAACACGTCGGTGTCATAGTTGGAGTGCTTGCCTTGCAGGGCGCGCACCAAGCGCTCAAATCCCATACCTGTATCTATCACGTGCATGGGCAGCGGCTCCAACGAGCCGTCGGCCTTGCGGTTAAACTGCATAAACACGATGTTCCATATCTCGATGACCTGTGGGTCGTCCTTGTTGACCAGCTCGCGTCCGGGCACCTTGGCTTTCTCCTCGGGGGTGCGGCTGTCGAGGTGAATCTCCGAGCAAGGACCGCATGGACCTGTATCGCCCATCTCCCAGAAGTTGTCGTGCTTGTTGCCGTTGATGATATGGTCGGCGGGCACGTGCTTAGACCAATAGCCGGCAGCCTCGTCGTCACGGTTCAAGCCTTCCTCCTGACTACCCTCAAACACGGTCACATAGAGGTCCTTGGGGTCAAGGTGAAGCACATCCACCAGATACTCCCAGGCATAGTCGATGGCACCTTCCTTGAAGTAGTCGCCAAAGCTCCAGTTGCCCAGCATCTCAAACATGGTATGGTGATATGTGTCGTGGCCTACCTCCTCAAGGTCGTTGTGCTTGCCGCTCACGCGCAGACACTTCTGCGAATCGGCACGGCGACGCGGCTCCGGGTCGCGGGTTCCGAGAATAATGTCCTTCCATTGGTTCATTCCGGCATTGGTAAACATCAATGTGGGGTCGTCCTTAATTACCATCGGTGCAGAAGGCACGATGGTGTGTCCTTTCGACTCGAAGAATTTTTTAAACGAGTCGCGGATTTCGTTAGCTGTCATCATATTAATATATAGCTTCTTAAATTTAAAAATTCCTTTTAAAAGTTTTGCAAAGATACGCCGTTTTTGGTATATTTGCAAATGTTTTAATGATTGATTAATAAAAACTTGCGAATTATGGCGCTTAATCTTGACAAGAATCTGAAGTTGTATTACTCCATCAGCGAGGTAGCCAAAATGTTCGACCTCAACGAGAGCACCCTGCGCTATTGGGAGAAGGAGTTTCCCTACCTCAAGCCCAAGACCAAGGGACCAAGCCTGGTGAGACAATACGGCGAAAAGGATATAGAACAAATCAAGCTGATACACAACCTGGTAAAGGTAAGGGGCTTCAAACTGGCCGCCGCCAAGAAGATTATCAACAGCAACAGAAAAGGGGCCGACAAAACGGCTGATGTGCTGGAACGACTGAACAACATACGCAACGAGCTGAAAGCCATGAAACGACAGCTCGACGCACTGCAATAATAATAAAAGGAGTAAAGAATACTTCTTTTGACAAAAGAACAACGATACACATGAAAAAAATCACACTACTGATTATCTGGGCCATCTCCCTCTGCCTGAACGGACAGGCACAGACCTCTGCCGCCGGCAACGAACAGCGGGCTGAAGTGTTGCTGGAGACAACGGCCGGCAACATCCGT
>CALGHW010000137.1 GCA_937916075.1 uncultured Prevotella sp. | reverse complement strand
CTGATCCACTGCTCCGCATTGGCCTCTATCCTGAGGTCGCCGGGCATGCTTTCCAGGGCGTCACGGATGGCCAGCAGATAAGGCTTGGGCGTGTCTTCCCAGCAATACTGGAATTCCTCGGTGACACCACCGCAGCACTTGCTGAACCGCGCGTCACAGATTTCCTGGCCATAGGCCAATACCTGTCCGCGGGTGGCTTGCACGGCTTCCGCCACCTGAGGGCTGTTGGCCTTGGTGATGCCCTGGTAGCGTTGGCAATGGTCGTCGGCACACACGTCAAAGATGGTGTGGTCCTCCCGGTCATACCAGCGGATAATCTCGTCATCCCGCTTGATGAAGGAGAAGAAACTGTTTTGTCCGCCTTTCAGTTCACGCCGCTTGCGCATTTGCGCCAAGAGCCAGCTGCGGGAAATGACCGCATGGGCCTTGAGTAACTCCACGGATGATGTAGCCTTCATCTCGCTGGAGATGACGCTTGTCAGGTAGCGTTCCACGGGGAGCTGGTTGATGGCGGTGATACGGTCGGCTTCGACCACGAGACGGAGTGTCCCGTTGAATACCTGTGTCTCCTTGCGCTCCCAGTGGAAGTTGACCCCTATGGTCACGTCGTGGAGCGAGAAGGAAGCGTCGGCTTTTTGCGGTGTGAAGGTCAGCTCTTTATATTGGTTGCCGCGCCAGAGGATGCCGCCTTCACTAAATTCCACGGTCTGTTCACCCTCGATAATCTCGCCTTTGGCCGTATAGGGGGCATTGAGGGCGAAGTCTATCTTCTGGCCGCTTACGATGCCAACCGTCACTTCTGGCTCTTTGCAACATTTTAGGATGGGCTGCTCGCCCTTTTCCATTTGCTTGAGTTTGTCGGTGATGGCCGCCACTTCGTCATCGGTGGCCGCCACTTCCTTCAGGATGTTGAAAGCCGTGGGCGCGTCCAGCCGTTGGAAGTCATCTTGGCGTGGCGTGATCATCAGGCCTGCCATGTCGAGCGCGCCCGGACTGACCAGATATTTACCCTCGCCTTCGCCATAACAGTCAGGACGGTGCTTGTGGCGTGGGAACACGATGGACAGGAACGTGTCTTCCTGGCGCCATGCCACGATGTTCATCATAGGCTCGGCCTCTCCAGCCTTGATGTCCATGGCCTGGTAGAGCTTGGCAAACAGGTGCTCGTCGGTCTTTTGGTGACGACTCTTGATGAGGAAGGCGGCGCAAGGATAGTCGGCCACAAGCCAGATGCCCTCGCCTTCGGCTTCCTGTACAACGGGCACGAGGTTGCGGCAGAGGCGCTGCCAGCTGGTTTGGATTGGCAATACTCCTTTGGTACCGGCCTGGAAATGGGCATGGTCGGGTGCCGACGCGCCACACTTGGGTCCGTTGTAGAACACGGTCATGTCCGGATATTCATAGAGCAGGCGGTGTATCTCCCCATAGCTGCCTTTGATCCGTTGTGGC
>CALGHW010000136.1 GCA_937916075.1 uncultured Prevotella sp. | reverse complement strand
GTGGATGTCAAATTCCACCTCACCCTCCTTGGCCTGTACAGGCGTGTCGGGCGTTGTTGGCGTGTCAGGTGTATCTGGCGTTGTGGGCGTGTCTGGGGTGTCCGGTGTTGTGGGCACCACGGGTGTTTCGCCCTTGCCGGGGATAATCTTGACAATCCAGTCGTCATAGATGCCGTCGGGTGCTATCGAGCCATCGTCCTTGGTCATCTTGTAGTCCAGTCCCAAATAGTAATTGCCTTGCCAATAGTAGAGTCTCCAGTCGTCCACGTTGGTGTTGCCGTAAGAGTCGTGGGCGCGCGCGGCCTTGAAGCCCTGGGTCATGAGGGCCGCGTTGTGGGTGGCGGCATTGTTGCACTGTCCGTTGTTGAAGTTGTTCACGTGGGTATACAGGCTGGCCCAGTCTTGGGGCGTGCCGTCAGCTTTCAGCTCCCAAGGGTTGTAGGCTCTGTCTTCCTCTATTTGGAGCTGGTCCAGGTGTGAGGTGCCGTCGATGCCGTTGTGTACGCTGTTGTTCCAGTCGGTATAGCTGTACTGGTGGTGTGCTCCTGTCACATGCTGCACAAAGAAATAAGTATAGCCGGGCCAAGCCACGTTGGCTCCGGGGTTTTGCTGGATGTAAGCCAGCACGCCGGCTGTCTCCTCGTCGGTGGGATAATCGGGCATGGCGTCGCCCCACATGTTGCCGTTCACGTCGCATCCGCGGGTGGCCGGCTGTTCCACCTTTACCTTGCCGAGATACATGTCTACCTCTGTTGAGCGGGTGCCATACTTCTGTATGTTCTCCTTCAACACGCCGCTTTGGGCGGAATCAAAGTCGTCTGTGCTACAGGCCGCCAGTCCTGCGGTGAGTGTGCACAACGAAACTAAACCTAACAAGTTCTTTTTCATGATCGTTTGGGATGTAATAGATGTTTTGTTTTAATAAGGATTTTTCTCCACACTAAGGGAAGTCTTGTGATAGTTTCTTTTTTATGGGGATGTTACGTAATGTTAATCAATAGGAATTGATAGTGCTTCAAAGCTGTTATTTTGCAAATATAGGACTTTTCGTCAAATCTGCCAAGTGTTTGGGGATAGAAATTATCTGTGCAAGCCGTTTTTTCGTCTTGCTAAAGTCTTCATCCTCAGTATTTAGACTGAAAATTCCAGTACTTTGGCCTAAGTGTTGGGGCACTTCAGCCAAAGTACTGGAATTTGTCATGCCTGTTTGGGGCAAAATCAAGCCGTCTTTATCGGGCCATGATCTTTGATGAGACCTTGCCGTCGCTTCCGGTTTGTTGCTTGATATACAGCCGATGGGCGGAGGGGTCCTTGATTTCGATGCCTTGCAGGGTGAAGTATCTGATGGGACCGTTGCCGGCCGTGGCGTTTGAATGGCGCAGGATGGCCGTAGGCGTGGAGTCGGTCTCCTCGAATATCCAGCGCAGCCGGGTGCGGTTGGCCGGATAAGCCATTGAGACGGAGCCCGTCAGTCCGTCGGCATCGGGTGTGCCCACGTTGAGGCAGCGGTTGACGCTGTCGGAGGTCTCGATGTAGAAGGCGTGGTGGCCGTTGTCCTCAGCGGCATAATAAGGATACACGCTCACGGGCGTGGCCGACAGGGTATTGGCCACACACAGCCAGCTTCCCGTCTTGACATTCTTCAGATACACCATGCCGTTGTCGGCTTGGCTGACGGTCCATTGGGCCTCCTCGCTCCCGGCGATGGGGTTGTCGGCGTCGGCGTCCAGGTCGGCTTCGCTCGGTCCCACCCGGAATATCAGCGAGTCGGCCATGTTGTCGGCCGTCCGGATGGTGGCCAGATAGCGTCGGCCCGTGGTGGCGTCGGCCGTGGTGGTGCTGGCGTTCGACATGGTGCCGTAGCTGAATATGTTGTATCGCGACTCAGTCTCATAGCCGGCCCAGGTCATGATTTGTGTCTTCTTGAAGTCGCTGACGGCTGCCAGTACGGCCGCGTTCACGGAGTCCACATCCGCCTGTGAATAGTTGTCTCCGTGGGCTGAGGCCTGGGTGAGAAAATTCCTGGCCTCGTCCACCGTGTTGGCCAGTGCCTGATGGGCTGTGGCGGGATAGCCTAAGGTGACGTTGCCCACCACGGCCGTGTTGACCAGTTGGTTGGCGTCGCTGAGTGTGGCGTTGAGCTGCTTCAGATACAGGCGCACCAGCGCCTTGTCCACCTCGCTGAAGGTGAACACCATGTCGGAGCGGTCCCATGTGCCGCCACCCCATATCCAGTTGTTGGTAAAGTCCTTGGCCCGAATCTGCTGGTTGTTGAGGGCTGGGCTGTTGATGCGGAAGAGCGACACGGGGTCGGCCAGTCCCGACTGTGAGGCCTGTCCGTTGCCGGCATAGGTGATATGGAATACGGCAGCCGTGTCTATGGCGCCTATTCTTTCCTCGCCGTCGATGGTGAGGTAGCCCGGCGACAGATACTGTCCTGTGGACTTGTTCCGGATGATGAGGGCGGTGGGGTCGTCGGCCTGTGCCTGGATGTCCCAGAGTAGGGCGGGATTATCCCATTCAAAGTCTTCCGTCGCTCCCAAGGCTCCGTTGGCGTTGAAGCAGAGGTATTTGGGCTTGCCGTCCAGGGTGGTGCCCGAGTTGTAGGCCTTGGTGGCGTAGTTGATGATGCGGTAGAGCTTTTTCTCGTTGGGGGTGAAGGTTTGGGTGTCCATGGGCGTGCCGCCGCCGGCCTTCATGTATTCGTCGTTGATGGATACCACTTCCGAGTAGCTCGACACCTTTTCGCCTTTGACAGCCTTCAGCCGGAAAAAGTACACCTGTTTGGGTGTCAGCTGGCTGATGGTGTAGGTGCTTGTGCCGCCTGTCACGGTGGCGGCGAGTGTATAGTTGCTGCCGTCTTCCGACTGCTCGATGACGATATGGTCCACCTCGTCGTCGTTGTTGGTCCAGGAGAGTGTCACGGTGCTCTCGTCGTCCAGCTGCGCCTTTACCTTGGAGGGCGGCATCAGGTAGTCGCTCTTGCGTGCCATACTGTTGATGTAGGTCTCGATGTTGGTGTATCCGTCGCCGTTGGAGTCGATGTTGGCGTCGTTTTTGGTCTTGTCGGTGCCGTTGGCGTCTTCCCATTCGTCGGGCATGCCGTCGCCGTCGGTGTCTTTCAGGGGTGAGCCTCCGCTGAGTGTGCCGATGCCGCCCACCTGGCTCTCGTCGTCGATGAAGGCCCCCTGCTTGCCCAGCGAGGTGAGCTGGTCGATGATGCGCTGGTCGTGAGCGTCTCTCACTCTCGATGCGCCCACGTGCTCCACGATGTCATAGTAGGCCTCTTCGGCCGTCTTGAGGTTCATGGGGTGGGTGGTCTTGAAGTTGGGCTGCGACATGGCCGTGGCCCCGTTGTGGTCGGTGATGAGCGTGCCGTTGAGTGTGCCGTCGTTGTTGCCGTCGGTATAGTTGCCCGTGCTGTACAGGTGGTCGGTCTCGGTCCACTGGTCAAAATACTTGTTGGAACTGCCGCTGCTGGGTCCGGTGATGAAGTAGTTGTTGATGACATCCTGGTAGTGGTCGGCTGCCGAGTGTCCGCCGATGACGGCCATGCCATAGTTGTATACCACATTATTATAATACTGTACGTTGCATTTCATCTTCGGGTTGCGGCTCTTGTTGTCAGCCCAGAGGCAGTGGGCCACGGTCCAGTTGGTGGTGCCGTCGGTGATGGAGCCGAAGCGTTGCGGGTCGATGCCCTCGCTGATGATGCAGTTTTGCCAGGTGATGTTGGTGGCGTCCTTGATGTGTGCGTTGTCCCACCGTCCCCAGGAGATGGAGCAATGGTCGAGGATGACCTTGTCGCAGTTGTCGAGCGTCAGGGTACACTTGGAGCGGTTCATGGCGATGCTGCCCCTCATGCGGATGTATCGGATGATGATGTTGGA
>CALGHW010000135.1 GCA_937916075.1 uncultured Prevotella sp. | reverse complement strand
TTTTCTTGGCATGAGCGAATGTAATAAAAAATCATTATAAAAACACCACATCCACTACTTTTTTCAACCGTACAGTTTGAAACCTTTTCAACTTCTTTTCTGCGGTATCAGTAAGGAGGCGCCGATGCTGACCGCCAGCACCACCAGAATAAAGACAAGCGAGAGCACGGCATCAATCGGCACCCACTCATGAATGAGCATCTTTACACCGATAAACAGCAGAAGCACACACACGCCCGTTTTCAGATAGCGGAAACGGTCGGCAATGGCCGCCAAAAGGAAAAACATGGCCCGCAGTCCCAATATGGCAAAGATATTGGAGAAGAATACCACATAGGGGTCGAGTGATACGGAAAACACGGCCGGGATACTGTCGAAAGCAAAGATGAGGTCGCTGAACTCGATGACAAGCACCGTCACAAACAACGGGGTGAACAACAGTCGCCCCGCCCTCCGGATAAAAAAGCGGTCGCCCTCAAACTGTGGATGGATACGCCCCGTCCTGGCAAGCAGCTTCACAATCGGATTCTTCTGGACGTCTATCTTCTCCGTCTTGTTGCGGTCCAAATACATCTTGACACCGCTATACACCAGCACCACGCCAAACACGAGCAGCACCCAGTCGAAACGGCTGATAATGGCCGCCCCTATAAAAATAAAGATAAAACGCAAAACGATGGCCCCGAGGATACCCCAGTTGAGCACATGCTGGTACTCATTCTTGCCCACGCCAAACGAGGTGAATATCATCATCATCACAAACAGATTGTCCACCGAGAGGGTCTTCTCGATGAGATAACCCGAAATATAGCTCACGGTCATGTAGTGTCGATACTGCTGCAGACTTGCCTCGAAGTCTGTGGGGTCAAGTTTGAGGTGGGGGGCATAGGCTGACGCCACAGCTTGCAGGTCGGCGAAACTGTGTATGCCATGCACCATGTCGCCCTTCAACCACAGGAACAGCGAGAAAGCCAAGGCCAAGGTTATCCACACAGCGGTCCATATACCAGCCTCACGCAAAGACACCTCATGGGCCTTTTTGTCAATCACCAGCATATCGACCACTAAGATGGCGGCAATAAACAAGACAAAGCCACCCAAGAAAATCAATTCTGAGAGATGAAACATTTTTTCAGTCGTTTTTCTAATGTATAATTGTTTATGTTGCGGGACGCATAAATGACATCACACGCCCCGCAAAATTACTATTTTTCCCGCAATATGCCAAGATAATATTCTGTAATTGTTGTTACAGCGTATGGCTTTCCCCTTGTTTTCCCTTGCGCTCATTCGTCTGCCTGCTCTGCCCGACGAGTATATTTGCTGGGCGACACGCCATAAACTGCCTTGAAGCATTTGTTGAAATAAGACGTGTCCTGAACGCCCACCCGGTAACTCACCTCGCCCACCGACAACTCACCGTCGGCCAAAAGCCGGGCGGCTATCCGCATACGCTCGTTGTGCAAAAACTTGTTGGGCGACATGCCCAGGATTGCCTTTGACTTGGTGAAAAGGGTGGTACGCCCCATTCCCAAGAGCGAGGCCAACTGTTCCACGTTGAAATCCGAGTCGCCCACATGCTGGGCAATGAGCCGTTGTATCTTATCCTTAAAGAACTTGTCGGCCTGGGTCACCACCAGTTGGGGCACAGCCTCTTGCGGTGATGACTGCACAGAAGTATCGCCCTGGGGCGTTTCCTCCCGCTGCAAGTTGTCTATCTGACGCAACAGGTTGCGATGATTCTGGACAAGCTGCACACAGCGCCCCACCAGCAGCCGGTAGTTGCATGGTTTCACCATGTAGTCGTCGGCTCCTGCCGTGTACGACCGCAACTGGTGGGTGTCGTCATCCAGGGCCGTCAGCATCACGACAGGGATATGGGCTGTCGTGATATCACCTTTGATGCGCCTCACCACCTCATAACCATTGATACTGGGCAGCATCACGTCGCACACTACCAGTTCCGGACCGTCACGCCGCAAAGCCTCCAGGGCCGACTCACCGTCGGCACAGGCCACGACATGGAAGTATACGGCTAACTGCCCCTTGACTTGTTCCATCATGTCGGGATCATCCTCGACCACGAGGACTGTCACATCGTTATAGGCTTCTGGATGCAGTTCGCGCACCAGTTCGTCGGCCTGTTCATCGGCCATGGAACTCTCTGTCAACAGGGCAGTTTCGCGCTTCCACTCATCAGGAGCATATACATCATCGGAGGCAGGCCACACAAACGTGAACACGGATCCGCCATCGGCTCCAGCCCGACGATAGTCGAGCCGGCCATGATGCAATCCGGCCATGGCATGGGCAGTATACAGCCCGATGCCCATGCCTCCTTGGGCGGCATGACCTTGCATAAAGGGACTGAAGAGAGCGGACAGCCGGGGCTCATCAATGCCGGGGCCATCGTCGGTCACCGTGAATACAAAGTCGGCACCTTGGTGCTGCAGCGTAGCACTGACCACCCCTCGGCCGGGCGTATACTTCACGGCATTGCTCAACAAGTTGTAAACCACGGTCTCCACCACCTGTCGGTCGAACGCCACCTCATAATGGCGGTCAAAAGGAGTGAAACTCATGTGGAGCTCTTTCTGTCTGGCCAAGGTCCAGAAGTCATGATAAATGTCCTGGACAAAGGCCACGATGTCACCACGCTCCACCTGAAGCCGCATATTGCCCGTGTTGACCTTGCGGAATTCCATCAGCCGGTTAACCATGCGGAGCAACCGGCGGGTGCCGCGACGGGCGGTGCGCACCGCGGCTGCCGAACTGCGGTCGCCACTGTCACGGAGCTGGTCGACGGCTCCCTGGATGATGGCCAAAGGGGTGCGGAACTCATGGGCGATATTGGTGAAGAAACCGATGCGGAACTCGTTCATCTGGCGGTCTACCATCATCTGCTGGTGCAGCCTGAACTTGTCACGGGCGTTGTGATAAAGGTAGGTAGCCACCAGGACAAACAAAATCACATAAGCCACCCAGGCCCACAGACTGTTATACCACGGCTGAAGGATGACAACAGTCAGCGTATGCTCGTCGCCCCACTGGTTGTCGGTGAGCGAGCGCACATGGAAGGTATAGGTACCGGGCGACAAGGCGGCATACTCCACACTGCTTTGACTGGTCATAGGACGCCAACCCGCGTCTACGCCTTCCAAATAATACTGATAGAGCGAGGAAGGATTAGCTGAATAATCAAAACAAGAGAAGAAGAAGGTCACTGTGTTATCTGTAGCAGGGAGCGTGACGCTCCGGGTAACACCAGGTGCGAAGGTTATCAAGCTGTCCAAGGCCACTGACCGCCCATTGACCGACAAGTCTGTCACACACACCTGAGGCACCTGCCGGCCAGTACGCACCTTCATGTCGTATGGTGTGACGATGGTGAGGCCAGCCTGTGTGCCCAACAGCAGGCGGCCGTCGGCCAAACACAGGGCAGCACCGTCAGAATAGACATTACGGTGGAACGAGGTTCCCAAGCGAAAAGTCTTCACCTTCAGGTCGCGGTCATACACCACCGACAAGCCATTCTCCGTGGCTGCCCATATTTGGCCATACCGGTCTTCCACAATGGCTGTCACATTGTTGGCCGCCAGTCCATGATGCTGGTCGAGCGCAGTGGTGTGAAGGGTCTTTCCGTCGGCTTGCAACACACATCTCACCAAGCCAGCTCCCTTTCCGCCTATCCACAACGAGCCATCCTTGGCGACACACAGGCAGTGGACCTCACCGAGAGGCAACTCCCCATGCTGTCCGCTGTAACAGCGGAAGTCGGCATCCGTAAGCTTAGCCTTCCGGATATCTGCCATATAAAGACCATTGTTGGAAGCTACCCACAAGTGGCCCTTGCTGTCTATCTTTACCTGATGAAGCCGGCTCTCATTCATTGTCCGGCACAGCAGTCGGGTAAAGGTCAAATGCCCGCCAGGCCCCGTTTGGACCATCAGCAGTCCGTCCTCAGCGGTGGCGAGCCACATGCATCCTCGGGCGTCCTCTGCCATATCGACAAACTGGTTACTGGGAATGGGATGCAGCCGGTCACCCTTTCTATAACACACATTATTTATATAGAGGCCACTGTTGCGAGTGCCCATCCAAATACGTCCTTGACGGTCGGTCGTCATGGCGCAGACACACGATGCCGTCTCGCCCATCGGGATTACCTTGCCCGTCACCACATCATAACGATATAGTCGGTTATCACGGGTAGAAAAAAACACCTGCCCCTGTGGGCCATGAACGATCATCCTCACAAAGTTGGCCCAGTCACCATTGTGGCCTGGTGCCAACTCAACAAAGGAGGCAACCGACTGGTTGGTGACCGACACCTGGGCCACACCGGCCGACTCCTGAGCTATCCAAAGGGTGCCATCGTTGCCCGCCATGATGTCAGTGAGCACATTGCTGCTGATGACCGGCTGCGGGTCTGTGGCCGACAGGTGGCGCAGCTCATTCTGTTCATGGTCATAGACAAAGAGTCCATTGCCACAAGTGGCTATATAAAACA
>CALGHW010000134.1 GCA_937916075.1 uncultured Prevotella sp. | reverse complement strand
GAATCGCATATATGAATCTCACCCAAAGAAGTGATGCTTTTATATGCCTCTACACACTCTTTCGGCCCGTATGTACAGCTCTCATTTAATAAATCCGGCGAAGCTTTGGTCATGTCGAAAAATAATAGTAGCTTTGCAAAGGATAGATATCTTCCAATAACAGGATATGACTAAAAACCATGTGGGGCAGAAAAACAGGGCGCTGCCTTCTTTTGACATGAATCTGAAACAACAACATAACAGCTTATGACAACAAAACAACTATTCTTACCACTCGTCCTTTGGGCCTCCTTTGCCTCCACGGCCGGAGCGGCCGACAGCACGATGGTACACTTCGACTTCGCCTCCACGGCCGACGTGTCGAAAACCTACAACGCCACCTTGTGTCAAGGGGCGAAAATCATGAAGTATGCCAATACCGACATCCTGGCCCTTGGAGCCGACAACGGCTACCTGGACTTCGGGGCCGACTTCGGCAAGTTCGTTGGTTCGCTGGAGGCCTTCACCGTGGTCACCGACATCTATGTGCCCGAGTCGACCGACCTTACCGCCAACGGTAACTTCATCTGGTGTTTCGCCAACTCCTCGTCAACGGGCTACTCCTTCTTCGACGCCAAAAAACTGCGCTATGCCATCACGCAGACCGACTACAGCGGCGAGAGCGGACAGAGTCAGGACACCCCCATTGAGAAAGGCAAATGGGTCAACCTGATAGTGAGGCTGCGGCAGAATCCCAGCAACGGGAAATATATATGCAACGTATATTCCAGCGGCAAGCTGATGACTCCCACCAAGGCCTCTGAATGGACACTGACGCCCAAGGAGGTGGGCAACACCGTGATGAACTATCTCGGCAAGAGCTGCTATAGCGGCGACGCCTGTTTGAAAGGTGCCATGTATCATGACTTCAAGGTGTACAACTACACCCTGTCACAGACCGAGATCCGGGCCATCAACAGGGCCTCCAAGACACAGCTGGCCACGCTCAACGCCTATGAAGACTCGGTGACCTTGGCCCAGAAAATGGACGGCGCCACCATCAACCTCAACACCAAAGACCTGATGGCCGACGTGGAACTGCCCACCACCATAGGCGACTATGCCACCGTGACCTGGACCACGACAGACGCCGGGGTGATAACCGCCGACGGTATCATCACCCGGCCGGCTTACGGCCGGCCTGCCGGCAAGGCTACCCTGACCGCCACCATCGCCTCGGTGGCCACCGACTATTGTCCGGCCGGGAAAATCACCAAGACCCAACAGTTTGACGTCACCGTGCTGCCGGAATTCTCGGACGCCGAGGCCATTGCCTACGACCGGGAACACCTCAAGATAGGAGGCACCCCCAACAATCTCTACGACCAGTTGTCGCTGCCCACCGTGGGCGAGCTGGGCTCCGTGGTGACCTGGCAGTCGGCCGAGCCTCAATGGCTCAGCCATACCGGCAAGGTGGTGAAGCAACCCGAGGGAGAAAAGAAGCAGGTGACACTCACCGCCACGCTGCTGCGAGGCACCGAGAAGCTCACCCGCGACTATACCGTGACCATCCATGAGCGCGAGCCTTACAGCCACTACCTCTTTGTTTACTTCCCTTCCAATAATGACGAAAACCTCTATTACGCCATCTCCAGCGACGGATACAACTATACCCCGCTGAACAACGGCAAGCCTTTCTTCAAGGCCGAGGGACATACCATCAAGGGTGGACTGAGAGACCCCCATATCCTGCGCGGACCCGACGGCAACTTCTACATGGCCGTGACGGACATGAAGAGCTCACAGGGATGGGCCAGCAACCGCGGACTGGTGCTCATGAAGTCGGCCGACCTGGTCAACTGGACGTGCCACACGGTGAACTTCCCCACCAAGTATGCCGGCACCCACTTTGCCAAAGTGACCCGCGTGTGGGCTCCAGAGACCATCTACGACAAGCAGACCGGCAAGTACATGGTGTACTTCTCGCTGCTCACCAATGACGGTTCCATTCCCTACGACAAGGACTACTATTGCTACGCCAACGCCGACTTCACCGACCTGGAGGGAGAGCCCACTTATCTCTATGACCGCGGCTCGGCCACCATCGACATGGACATCGTCTACAACGAGAGCGACTCGCTCTATCATGGATTCTTCAAAAACGAGGCTTTGGGCGGCATCTGCAAGGTGACGGCCCGCACGCTGACCGCCCCCGAGGGACAGCCGCTCGGATCGCAATGGTCGCAGCCTTCGCCCACACTCCAGCAGACCACCGTGCCCGTGGAGGGTGCCGGCGTGTTTAAGTTTATCAACCAGGACAAGTGGTGCCTGATGTATGACTGCTACACCAGCGGCTATTATCAGTTCTGCTCTTCCTCCGACCTCAACACCTTCACACTGGACGCCAAGACCACCACGTCGGGTGCCTTCACTCCCCGTCACGGCACGGTGCTCCCCATCACTCCCGAGGAGGCCAAGCGGCTCCTGGAGGCGCTGCCTGTGGACGGCATGAAGCCGGCTGTCACCGCCGCCACCAACAAGAATGTGAAGCAGGCCAACGTGAGCATCTCTGACACCGAAATATTCATCCCCGTGGAACAGGGCACCGACCTCACGAGCTTCGACCCTATGCTCGTGGCCACGCCCGGCACCACCATCACACCGCAGGGCGAGCAAGACTTCAGCCACGGCCCTGTGGCCTATACCCTCAGCCGCAATGGCGAGCAGACCGCTTGCAAGGTGACAGTAGAGGCCGACGGCAACCCTATCCTGCCCGGTTTCCATGCCGACCCGGAGGTGCTGCTGTCCAAGAAGACGGGGCGCTTCTATGTCTATCCCACTTCCGACGGATACAGCGGTTGGGGCGGCTATTCGTTTGACGTGTTCTCTTCGCCCGATCTTGTGCATTTCACCAACGAGGGCACCTTCCTGAATCTCTCGGCCGGGGGCGACGCACCCTGGGCCAGCGGCAACGCCTGGGCTCCGTGTATCGAGGAGAAGTGGATGGACGGCAAGTGGAAATACTTCTATTATTTCAGCGCCCAGAATCCTACTTACAACAAGAAAACCTTGGGTGTGGCTGTAGCCGAGAATCCCACAGGACCCTTTAAGGCCGCCCAGAAGCCCCTCTTCACCACCACCAGCGGCGGACAGATGATTGACTCTGACGTGTTCACCGACCCCGTGAGCGGACAGTCGTACCTCTATTATGGCAACGGACAGCTCCACTACCGCCTGCTCGGCGAGGACATGATGTCGGTGGGCACGGAGTATACCATCACGCCCAAGGGAGGCTCCCTGGCCGACTATGCTTTCCGTGAAGGCATCTATGTGTTCTACCGCAACGGACTCTACTACTTCATGTGGAGCGTGGACGACACGGGCTCTACTAACTATCATGTGGCTTACGGCACGAGTACCTCGCCCACCGGACCTATCCAGGTGGCCAGCGAGCCTATCGTCATCCTGCAGGATGCGGCCCATGAGATTTACGGCACGGGCCACAACTCTGTGGTCAACATCCCCGGCACCGACGACTGGTATATCGTGTATCACCGCATCAACAAGCACTACCTGAAGAATGGGCCTGGCTATCATCGCGAGGTGTGTGTGGACAAGCTTACCTTCAACACCGACGGAACCATCCAGCGCGTGGTGCCCACCCGCAAGGGTATCGACCCCGTAGACACTTCCGACCTCATCAAGAAGACGACCGCTGTGCAGACAGTGGGCTACAAGACGGGAAAGGTGGAACGCGTGGTCTACTATGCCATCGACGGCACATCGCTCGGCACGGTGAAGCCTGTGGCTGGCGGACTGTATATCCAGCGTGAAATCATGACCGACGGCTCTTCACACACCCGGAAGATTGTGGTGAAGTAAGTGTGGCCTGACAACTGAATACAAAACGAAAAGAGGTCCCTCCGGCATGCGGAGGGACCTCTTTTTAGTATTATCTGTCAATTAGTTTGGCTGGATTTTGATAGAATCCACTTGTCGTGTTCCAACCTATCCGAAGGATTATGCCTCCTTCAGGTTGTCTTCTATCAGGTTTTCACCCGTCATGTCGGCAGGCTGCTCCAGACCCATGATGTGGAGGATGGAAGGAGCCACGTCGGCCAGACGTCCGTTTTTCACGGTGGCGCTGTTGTTGTTGGTCACATAGATAAACGGAACGGGATTGAGCGAGTGAGCCGTGTTGGGCGTGCCGTCCTCGTTGATGGCGTTGTCCGCATTGCCGTGGTCAGCGATGATGATTACCTCATAGTCGTTGGCCTTGGCAGCCTCTACCACCTCTTTGACACAGTTGTCAACGGCCCATACGGCCTTGGCGATGGCGTGGTAGATACCCGTGTGGCCCACCATGTCGCCGTTGGCGAAGTTGACCACGATGAAGTCATACTCTTGCGTGTCGATGGCACCCACCAGCTTGTCCTTCACCTCGAATGCGCTCATTTCCGGCTTCAGGTCATAGGTGGCCACTTTGGGTGAGGGCACCAGGATGCGGTCCTCGCCCTCGTAGGGAGCCTCGCGTCCG
>CALGHW010000133.1 GCA_937916075.1 uncultured Prevotella sp. | reverse complement strand
CTGCAGGTGAACGGTGGTATCCAGAACATCACCAATGCTTACCAGAAGGACTTCGACAAGGGATGGAATCGAGATTCCAATTACATCTATGGCCCGTCTCTTCCACGCAGCTACTATGTGGGCGTGAAGGTTAGTTATTAATAAAGGTGCAATGCATGGACAATTGTATAGATGATTGTCCGGTTTGGTGATAAAAATTAATGTGTATAACGGTGGCCCGATAAACAGCAATAGGTGGTGAGAGAGGTGTTTTTGTTTGTCTCATCATAGGCTGTTGTCGGGTTTGCCTTCAATATAAGATGATGATGGTTCATGAAAAAATACGTTTGTTGGCCGTGGCCTGCTTATTGTGCGTTGCAGGTCTTGTTCGGGCACAATATTCTGTAAATGATTTGGCTAGCAGTTTCGAGCAGCAGGAGAAGATAACTACCCACGTGGCCAGTTCTTACTGCATGCCGGGAGAGCGAATATGGTTTAGAACTTATGTGGTAGACGCTGTAGACAACAGACCTTTGAGCGAGGATAAATATGTATACGCCGAATTGATAGACGGGCATGGTATGGTCGTGAAGCGGGTGAAGGTGCTCAACCAAGGAGGCGTCTTTTCTGGGTATATGGACATTCCGGCAGGGATTTTCCCGGCCCGTTATTTCTTGCGGTGCTACACGCTTTATTCGGCAGCTATGGCGGGCTATGACAGCGTCCTGCCCATCGACATCGGTGTGGCGCCGGCGACAAACCTTTGGAGTGACAGCATTGCGGGAGGTTGCATGCCGAGTAATGGTGTGCTGCATTGCAAGGATGTGGGAAATGCCTTTCGCGTTTGGATGCGCGCGGACCAACGGCGGGACCTTGGCGTGGCTCTTGTGGCGCGTGGCTGTTTGTCTTACGTGGGAACACTGAAGCCAGGTGTGGCGATGCTGTTTGAGAAAAACAAGATGACGCAGGGCATCTCTCAGTTCTTTGTCTTCGACGACAGCCTCCGGGTCCTTGGACGAAAACTGGTTTTTGTACCCGACGGGGATGGCGTGGCGGAGATTTGTTTTTCGGACTGCCGCCTTGACACGGCAAGCAACAGCCAAATAGTTCTTACGGTTCCCGGTTGTCAGGATTCAGCCTCTCTGTCCCTTTCCGTCACGAGGGATTCTGCCGGAGTGGATGTGCCTGTTCCTTCTGCCGCCTTCCAACTGTTGTTGTCGCAGGAAATCAAGGGCGGCCTGCCCTGTGGGGAGGCCAGGTGGAGCCGGATGTCTGAGCGGCAAGCCCGCCTTGACTCTTTGCTGAATGAGGTGGCGGACGACAGGTGTTGTGTGGATAGCGTGTTGAAAAAGAGATACAGGCGTTCACCAGCCTCTCATGAAACCACCCAAGTCTTGTCGGGGTGTGCCATGACCACTTCGCCTTATGCGGGGAAAGCGTCTTACGCGCGGGTTAACCTTATCTCGCCACAGGCTGATATGTATGCCGTGCAGACAGCCGACAAGAACGGGCGGTTTGCTTTTTCTGGCCTGGACTTTGCTGACGGAACCACTTATATGCTGAACGCCATGACAGTATATTCCAAAGAAAGAACGGAGGTGAAGGTGGACGAGGTAAGCTTCCCGCGGGTTGATGAATTGTCTGTCAGGCGACAAATGAGTGCTGGGACATTTTCAGGGAAAGACTTTTCCTACGACGCGAAAGGCGGAATATTGTTAAACGACATCGTGGTACAGGCAAGGAAAAGACCGCAGGCGCAAGGCACGTTTTCCGCACAGGCCAGTTACTCTGTGACTGCCGACGAGATAGACTTTCTTGACGCCACCTGTATTCATGAATTGTTGCGGCGGATGCCGGCCATTTACATGAAAGGCGACACGGCCTATATCAGAGGGGCTGTCTCCATCAAGGGGCATATCCATGCTGCTGTCGCGGTTGACGGTGTCATTCTTGACGATTCCTATGACCTGGACAATATCTCCATGCAGGATATAGCCCGCATCGATGTTTTCAAAGGTGGGGATGCCGTGATTTGGGGTACGCAAGGTGGAGCGGGAGTGATATCTATAACGACCAAGAAGGGTAACGGAGCTTATGAGGACAACAGAAATCGTGTGTCCAGACATACTCCTTTGGGATACCAGCAGCCTCAGTCTGTGTTTGCCAATGGCAGCGAGGGCAATGGGCGTATCGTCTACTGGAATGGTGATGTCAGGATGCGTGGCGGTAAGGCTGTTGTCAAT
This sequence comes from uncultured Prevotella sp., assembly GCA_937916075.1. Lineage (GTDB taxonomy): Bacteria > Bacteroidota > Bacteroidia > Bacteroidales > Bacteroidaceae > Prevotella. Next base: position 611 of record CALGHW010000133.1, on the reverse strand, counting down.
ATCCCGTTTGCCTTGCGCAAAGGGCATTACGCCATTCGTGTGGAGGGGGTTACGGACAGTGGCCTTATCGTCCATGGCGAAATGAAAATACCTAATGCTCCAATGTAGTCCGCAAGAAAGCCGGTTGACGGTCAATAGTTCTCGATGGCTTTCATCCGTTCACGGCGTTTCTTGGCCGACACGTGTCCCTTTTCGAAGATGCGGAGCCAGCCCAGGAAGTCGCCCTCGACGACTGCGGTGCGGGGCGGTTGGGGAGAGGCTTTCAGTTGCCCGTCGATGAGCGACAGGACGGGCATGTGGGCTCCGGGCTTGCGGCCGATGACCACCACCTCGTTGAGCTTGTTGTAATTGGGCAGCAGGTCGATGGTGTCTTTCAGTTCGGCCAGAGTCATCTTGCGGTATTCGTAGCCTTGCCGGCAGAAGGTGAGGTCGCTGACAGTGCCGACAATGGTAAACTCGCCTTTGTAGTTGGTCTTGGCCTTATTGACGTAAGAGCCGTTGATGATGATGTCCACATTGCCGAGCGGCTTGCGGGTCTCCAAGTCGATGACCACACCGTGGGTGCTCTGTGCGCTGCCGGCCGTGGTGACAGCGAGCAGGAGCAGTGGCGG
>CALGHW010000132.1 GCA_937916075.1 uncultured Prevotella sp. | reverse complement strand
CTGTTTTGGTGCAAGGTGCTTTGTCAGCGTTACACACGCCTCCTGACTGTCGGCGTGGCTGCCATGACGGCCTATCCCGTGCTGATGTATTTCATCATTGACCCAGGACTGCCGCTTGAGGCTCTGTATGCGCCCACCTTCCTGCGCTCCTTTGGCAACGCCATCTTCTTCTGTATGCTTACGGTCTATCTGGAGGAGCTGATGCCGTTTGAGCATTTCTTTATGGGACTGACGATGGTGGGACTCATCCGCAACGGACCAATATCCACCATGTGCGCCGGACTCTATAGCTTGGGATTGCGCCACCAGATGGCCGACAACATGGCCCGCGGCTTGCCTTATGACATCACCAACTTGCTGATGATCAGTATCCGCCAACTTTATGGCCTCACCTGTATAGTCAGCATAGCCGTCCTGCTCGTCTTCCTTGTATGGGACATCCAGCCTGTAAGGAGCACCCTGAAGAAGATGCCTGCATGGAACGTTGTGGGCCGGATGATGAAGAAGGCATGGCAGGAGGGATAATATCTACCGAAAGGCGTGCCCTGGTTGTCACAGGCCAATAGCCAAAGAGAGAGCGGTTATAAGAATGGACATTCATTCTTGTAACCGCTCTCTCTTTAGGGGCACAAGTCGGTGAGAGGGGAATATCATTCCCCGTAGGCCTCCTCACCTATCTGCTCCCGGCTGCCTATGGTCAACTTGCGGAGGTCGTAATAACTGCCGTTATAGACATTGAGATCCACATATCCCTTGATGCCGGGCAAGCGGCCGCAGTCAGTATGTTGCCAAAACTTCCATTTGCCTTTGTATTCCACTTTGTTCACATAATAGTGGGCTATCCAATAGGGATAATCGTCGAAAACGGTATCATTCAGATAAGTCATTTTAAACTTGTAATAGGTGTATATGATGGGCTTTACCTTATAGTGTTTTTCCACCAGGCGCAGCCATGTCAGCACGCTCAGCTTAAAATCTTCAGGGTCCTGCCCTTTGGCTATGTGCTCAACATCAAGCACGGGCGGCAAGTCGCCCTCTTCCAGGTGGACTTGCGTGAGGAAATATTCGGCCTGGGCACGTCCTGTGGAGTAGTTGCTCCAAAAATGATAGGCTCCACGAATAAAACCATACTCGCGGGCATTATAAAAATTGTCCTTGAAATTCTCGTCGATATTGCTGGCACCCTCGGTAGCCTTAATCATGACAAAGCGTACGGGCCACTTGTCTATCATGCCGTTGGTACGCAGCTTCTCCCAGTCTATCTTGCCTTGGTGATGACTGATGTCGATACCATGTATCTCATAGCCTTCAGGATAATTGGCGTCGCCATAAAGGGCGCGCCAGCGAAAGCCAAAAGGACTGACAAAAAAATAATAGAAAATCCATACATACAGCACCACCATCAAGCATCCGCCTACCCACCAGGACCATTTGGGCAATCTGCAAAGAATATGGTGTAACAACCCTCCCCGGGATTTCCTGCGGGAAGGCCTTACACGCTTGCGGTTTGTTGATTTTTTAGGGGAGAATTGTTGCATGTCAAGTAAAGATGATA
>CALGHW010000131.1 GCA_937916075.1 uncultured Prevotella sp. | reverse complement strand
GTATGGTCAAAAATGCTTTTGGATTACCCATATCTCTTTATTTCACTCTTCGTTCTTCACTCTATTTTAATAGTCTCTCTGCATGTCAGCAATCTTCTGCTGCAGCTTTTTCACCTGCTCCTCCTGGAGCACCCGCTTATACTCGATAGGCACCACCTGGATAAACTCCTCCACATAGTGGTTCCAGTCGTCGAGCATGGTGCGGGCCAGTTTAGAGCCCGTATAGAGGTAGTGCTGGCGTATCAGCTCGTGCAGCTCCTTGCGGTAGCTGCTGTCTTCCACGAGATTGATTTCCACCATATCCATATTACAGAAATAGTCGAAATTGTGGTTCTTGTCCCAGACATAGGCCACGCCACCACTCATACCGGCGGCGAAGTTGCGTCCTGTCTCGCCCAGCACGACCACACGTCCGCCGGTCATGTATTCACAGCAGTGGTCACCGGCACCTTCGAGCACAGCGATGGCACCCGAATTGCGCACGCCAAAGCGTTCGCCCACCTTTCCGTTGATATACAGCTCACCGCTGGTGGCTCCATACAGGCCCGTATTGCCGGCAATGATGTTATCCTCGGCCGAGAAGTTGCTGCGTGTGGGAGGCAGGATGGCGATACGTCCGCCACTGAGTCCCTTGGCGAAGTAGTCATTGGTCTCGCCTTCGAGCTTGAAGCTCACGCCATTGACGAGGAAGGCTCCGAAACTCTGTCCGGCAGAGCCCTTGAACTTGACGTTGATGGTGTTCTCGGGCAGTCCCTTCTCTCCGTATTTCTCAGCGATCATGCCGCTGAGCATCGTACCCACCGCACGGTCGGTATTCTTGATGGCATAGTCCAGGTTGACCTCGTCCTGGTGCTCGATGGCGTTCTGTGCGGCACGTATAATCTGCTGGTCGAGCACATTGTCCAGCTCATGCTTCTGGCTGGTGGTATGATAGAGTGAGCAGTGGCCCGTCTCACGATGGAGCAAACGGCGGAAGTCGAGCGAGGCGGTCTTCGGGTCGTCTGTCTCCTTGGGCACGATAAGCTCTGTGTGGCCCACGATGTCATTGAGCTTCGTGAAGCCCATCTCGGCCAGATACTCGCGCACTTCCTGAGCCAGGAAGGTGAAGAAGTTGACCAGATATTCGTAGCGTCCGATGAAATGCTTGCGCAAATCAGGATTCTGGGTGGCCACACCCATCGGACAGGTGTTGAGGTTGCACTTGCGCATCATCACACAGCCCAGCACAATCAGGGTAGAAGTACCGAAACCGAATTCCTCGGCTCCGAGCAGGGCCATCAGGATGATGTCACGGCCGGTCTTCAACTGGCCGTCCACCTGCAGGCGTACCTGGCCGCGCAGACCGTTCTTCATCAGCGTCTGCTGAGTCTCGGAGATACCTATCTCCGGCGAGATGCCTGCGAAACGCATGCTGGAAGCAGGACTGGCACCTGTACCGCCCTCGGCTCCTGACACGACGATGAGGTCGGCCTTGGCCTTGGCCACACCGGCGGCGATGGTTCCAACGCCGCTCTCGGCCACGAGCTTGACACTGACGGCAGCCTTCGGGTTGACATTCTTCAAGTCGAAGATAAGCTGGGCCAGGTCCTCGATAGAGTAGATATCATGATGGGGTGGAGGCGAGATGAGCGAGATGCCCGGAATGGAATGACGGGTCTTGGCGATAATCTCGTTGACCTTGAATCCGGGCAACTGTCCGCCCTCACCGGGCTTGGCTCCCTGGGCCACCTTGATTTGTATCTCTTCGGCATTGACGAGGTATTCGGTGGTCACGCCGAAACGGCCTGAGGCTATCTGCTTGGTCTTCGACGAGAGTGAGATGCCGTCGACGGTCTCATGAAAACGGCGGTTGTCCTCGCCGCCCTCACCTGTATTGCTGCGGGCGCCGAGCTTGTTCATTGCCAGGGCGATGGCCTCATGGGCCTCCTTGGAGAGGGCACCGAAGCTCATGGCACCTGCCACGAAGTGCTTCACGATGTCTTCCACCGGCTCTACCTTGTCGATAGAGATAGGGTTGCGCTTGAAGTCGAAGAAGTCGCGGATAAAGATAGGCTGCTCCTTCTCGTCGGCCAAACGGGTATATTCCTTGAACTTTTGGTAATTGCCTGTACGGGTGGCCAACTGCAGGGTGGCGATGGTCTCCGGGTTCCAGGCGTGCTTGATACCGTCCTTGCGGTAGTGGAACTGTCCGAGGTTGGGCAGGAAGTCGGTCTGGGTCTTCTTGGAGAAGGCGGCATCGTGCAGGCGGATAGCGTCGCGGGCGATGGTCTTCAAGCCGATACCACCGATGGTGGACACCTCGGTGCCGAAGTAGCTCTTCAGCAGACTCTCCGACAGGCCGATGCTTTCGAATATCTTGGCGCCGCGGTAAGAACGGATGGTAGAGATACCCATCTTGGCCATAATCTTAAACAGACCTTTCTTCACGGCCTTGATGTAGTTCTTCTCGGCAGTCTCATAGTTTTCTTGTATCTTATGACGCTTCACCAGGTCGTCGAGGATGGCGAAGGTCATGTAAGGACAAAGGGCCGACGCGCCATAGCCCAAGAGCAGGGCGGCGTGCATGGTCTCTCTGATTTCTCCACTCTCCACAATCAGGGCGGTCTGCACACGCTTGCCCACCGAGATGAGATAGTGGTGAACAGCGCTCACGGCCAGCAGTGACGGGATGGCGGCGTGGGTCTCGTCGACGTCACGGTCGCTCAGGATGATATAGTTGTAGCCGTCGTCCACACTGCGCTCGGCCTCCTTGCAGAGTTCGTCGAGGGCCTCGTGGAGTCCTTCCTCGCCCTTAGCACACTCGAAGAGCATGGGCAACTTCACGGTGTTGAAGCCCTTGTAGCGGATGTTGCAAAGAATGTCGAGCTGGGTGTTGTTCAGGATAGGATGGGGCAGGCGCACCATCTTGCAGTTGGTCTCGTCGGGACTGAGGATGCCCGTGCCCACACGGCCGATATACTCGGTGAGCGACATGACCAGTTCCTCGCGGATGGAGTCGATGGCGGGATTGGTTACCTGGGCAAACTGCTGGCGGAAGTAGTTGAAGAATATCTGGGGCTTCTCGCTCAGCACGGCCAGCGGGGTGTCGTTACCCATGGCTGCGGTAGGCTCCTGGCCGTTGATGGCCATCGGCACGATGGTGCCGTCCACGTCTTCCTCGCCATAGCCGAACATCATCTCGTGGCGCACCAGCTCGGGCACACTGTTGTCTACCTTACGACCGCTCTTCAGCTTCTCCAGCTCGATGCGGTTGGTGGAGAGCCACTGGCGGTAAGGATGGGCGGCGGCCAACTGGGCCTTGATTTCTCCGTCATAATATATCTTGCCCTCCTGGGTGTCGATGAGCAATATCTTGCCGGGTTGCAGGCGTCCCTTCTCGGCTATCTCCGTGGGGTCGAAGTCCATCACGCCCACCTCGCTGGCCACAACCATCATATCGTTTTTGGTGATGGTGTAGCGGGCCGGACGCAGACCGTTACGGTCGAGCATTCCTCCGGCAAAGCGGCCGTCGCTGAACAGCAGGGCTGCCGGTCCGTCCCAAGGCTCCATCAGGATGGAGTGGTATTCGTAGAAGGCCTTGAGGTCTTCCGAGATGGGATTCTTGTCGTTGAAGCTCTCGGGCACCATGATCGACATGGCGTGGGGCAACGACAAGCCGCTCATCACAAAGAACTCGAACACGTTGTCCAGGCTGGCCGAGTCGCTCATGCCGGGCTGCACGATAGGTGATATCTGGCGGATATCGCCCAGTGCCTGCGAGTTGAGCACGCTCTCGCGGGCCTGCATCCATCCGCGGTTGCCGCGAATGGTGTTGATCTCTCCATTGTGGCAAAGCAGGCGGAAAGGCTGGGCCAGGCTCCATGTGGGAAAGGTGTTGGTAGAAAAGCGGGAATGGACAAGGGCCAAGCCGCTTGTGAAGTAATTATTGGTCAAGTCGGGGAAATACTGGCGGAGCTGAAGGCTCGACAGCATACCTTTATATATAATGTTTTTGCTCGACAGGGAGCAGATGTAGAAGTCTTTGTCGGTGACGCGCTTCTCTATCTTCTTTCGGATGATATAGAGCGTACGCTCAAACACGGGCACCTTGTCGTCTGTCACACCGGTGACAAACACCTGCTTGATGGCTGGCTCGGTCTCCAGGGCCGACTCACCCAAGCAGTCGGGGTTGGTCGGCACATTGCGGAGATGCATCAGAGAGAGGCCCTCGCGCTCTATCTCTTCTATCATTACCGACAGTATCTCGCTCTGCTTCTTCTCGTCCTTGGGAAGGAAGACCAGGCCTGTGCCATACTTGCCCTTCTCGGGCACTGGAATACCCTGCAACAATATAAACTCGTGAGGTATCTGGAGCAGGATGCCCGCACCGTCGCCGGTCTTGTTGTCGGCTCCCTCAGCACCACGGTGACGCATATTCTCCAGCACCTTCAAGGCGTTGTCCACCAAATCGTGGCTCTTGTTACCGTGGATGTTAACCACCATGCCTACACCACACGCATCGTGCTCGTACTCGGCATTATACAATCCATTCTTCATATTTCAGTTGCATTAAGTTTGTTTAGTCACTTCAACACTTACATATTGGCTGCAAAATTACTAATTTTTCTTTCAAAAAGACATAATTTCAATGTTTAAACATACTTAGTCGTAACGAGTATAACAATTTACACACATATACAGTTAAATAATATCATACTGTAAGTATTATTACCGGTTTTTCTTTCAGATTGACAAAACGATAAAAAAAGTAGATTTTAGCAATGCTCAAAAGAATAATTTGAGCATTACTTACGGGTCATCTGCAAAAGTGTGTGGATATGACTTGCTCCTATGTATCTCTGTTCCGCTTTTTGCTCGTTGACGGAGTTGGTATTTAAATTAGGTCAAACCTTTTCGACCTGTATGGTTGAAAAAAGGTAGCCACCTGTACGATTGAAAATAAAACACTGGAATATAAAGATATTTCATATCCTTTAAAATCGTCCTTCGAAGCACTTGAAACGGCTGAAATGAGAAAGTTGCCTGATTACGAAGAGAAACCTGCC
>CALGHW010000130.1 GCA_937916075.1 uncultured Prevotella sp. | reverse complement strand
ACCTTTGTCCTGTCTATTAAAAGGGACAACTACTATCTATCAAATGATTACCCAAAAACAGAGCAAATGCAGATAAGTAAATATCTTGTGGCCAACGACCGCGACCAGCAATGGGGACTCACTGTCAGCACAGTGGGCTATGAGGAAATTGCGCCAGGCGACCCGTATCCTACCCGGGGCCATGCCGACGGTTACTTCTTCAACGTTGACGATGGAAGAGAACTCAACGAATACCAACTCTTATACAATCCAGAAGGTGAAGGCCTGTTCAAAAGCACACACCAAAAAGAAGTGCGTCTCAAAGAGGGCGACCTTTTCCTGTTGTTTCCTGGTGAATGGCATTCCTATCACCCGCTGAAAGACACAGGGTGGAAAAGTTACTGGATAGGGTTCAAGGGCAAAAATATCGACGACAGGGTGGCCGCAGGATTTCTCAGTCCCGAAAAGCCCATCTATCATGTGGGCTATTCGGCCGACATCATTCAACTGTACAAGTCGGCCTATCATACGGCCGTAGAGGAAAAAGCTTACTCACAGCAGCTTCTGGCCGGACTGGTCAACCACCTGGTGGGCATGATGTACTCGCTGGAACGCAACATCGAGCTGAGCAAAGACCGGGCACATGTGGACATGATTAACCGGGCACGCCTCAGAATACGCGAAGCACTGGAAAGCAGTCTCACCATCCAGCAGATAGCTGAGGAGCTGGGCGTAAGCTACTCCAACTTCCGCAAACAGTTTAAGCTATACACCGGCCTTAGCCCCGCCATCTACCAGCAGGACCTCAAGCTACAACGCGCCAAAGAACTGCTTACCACCACCGACTTGAGCATCAAGGAAATAGCTTACCGCCTTAATTTTGACTCGCCAGACTACTTCTCGGCAAAATTCAAAATCAAGACAGGACGCAAACCCAGCGAAATGCGTATCCATAAATAATGTATGTCGCCAAGAATGGGTCGCCAAGAATTTACCACATACAAACTTCAGGAGTCAATATCCACAAATTAAAGAACCCCGTGGCTTCACAGTCACGGGGTCTTTTACTTAAAATAGTAAGTAATAATGATTTATATGTAGTCAGTAGTTGTTTTCTTCTCAACTTTTATTTGGGCAGGTTGAATGCCTTGGTCATCTCGGCCATCTGCTCCTGGCTCATGCCCTCGGGCTCAAAGCCCATACACTTGGAGTCGATATAAATCTTGGCACTCTTTGAGAGCACGTCAATCTGGTCGAAAGCATCCATCACATCCAGACCCTTGGCAAACACGCCATGCTTCTCCCACAACACCACGTCATAATCCTCAAGCTGCTCCAAAGTACTGTCGGCCAACTTGTTTGAACCGGGAAGCTCGTAAGGCACAACGCCCAGTCCTAACGGACAGAAAGCCTTGGTCTCAGGAATCATGCTCCACAGGATATTAGTCAACACATCCTTGGCCAAGAACTTACGGTTGTGGCTCATGGCGACCAACTCAATAGGATGCGTGTGGACAGTGGCCTTATAGGCTGAGCCTGTCTCAATCAGGTGGTTGTGTACCGTGAGGTGCGAAGGCAACTCACTCGTGGGCATAACCGCATTGTCAGCGATAATCACATAGCTGGCACAATCATCAAGTATCCGGATTACGCTGCCGTTCTCCATCGGCCAACGCGCCAAGTCACGCATACGCTTGCCTGTTCCTTTGCAGTAGAAGTAGCAACCTTTCATATGAGGCAGTGTGCAACCTATCTGCTTCACATCGCTGATAGCGGGCATCTGGCGAATCTCGTCATCCACCAAGTCGGTCACATTCACGGTGATGTTACCACCATTGCGCTCTGCCCAACCATTCTGCCAGAGGTATCCGGCCACTTCTGCTATCTTGTCGACCTCCTTTTTCAAGGCTGGGCGACCTTCCAAAATACTCTTCATATTGTGTAGTTATTTTATCGATGCATTAAATTTACAGTTGCAAAGGTATACCTAATATTTAGTAAACAACACGATTATTTGATTTATAGGCATCACGATTTGACCAGCGACTTGATTTATGTCAATTCCACAAGACAAGCCGACACTGGAAGTTGCCATATTTATTCAAAAAGGAATAAATATCGTTTTGTCGTCTCATGCTTTTTCCCTACCTTTGCACTATATGAATACGACACTGAAAAACGAGAAATGGAGTGAGAACGTGATACTTGTAGACGCAGACTATGTAGACAAGGTCACATTCGACCTCATTGTTAATTTTGAGCGCATGATAGGTCGCCCCATTCGCAAAGCCGACATGACTCGCTGGATAGACTGCATCGCACTCGACGGAGGACTCAAACCGGGTGAGCATGAGACTCAAGTGGTCTTCATCCACAGCAAGAACAGCCGGCAACTTGACAACTTCTCACCAGGACAGTACACTGACGAACTTGACGGGAAAGCCTTCAAAGACCAGTTGGGCGAATTTTTGATGAGCTGCATTCCGGTGGAAGACCTCGTGACAAGCGACGACCTCTTTGTAGACGCTCTTGGCATCCTGGCCAACTGCAAGGATGTGAAACGAATCATGGTGGTGCCTAATGCCGAAAAGACATACGACGAGGTAAAACAGGCACTCCGCTATGCCGACGAGGAAAAACACATCACCGTCTTC
>CALGHW010000129.1 GCA_937916075.1 uncultured Prevotella sp. | reverse complement strand
TCTCAATCGTGAGACACAGGAAAGCGACAAGACAACCTATCAAACCGTCTATTCCAAAATCAAGGGTAGTGTGGCCGCCCCGACGGCAGGACTCCATTTTACGGACCGTGTGCTGGCCGATCTGGACGCTCATGGCATCGACCGAGAGGAGCTGACCTTGCATGTGGGGGCCGGCACCTTCAAACCGGTAAAGAGCGAGATGATAGAGGGACATGAGATGCACACGGAGTATATCTGTGTACACCGCCAGACTGTTGAGAAACTCATCCGGCATGACGGATGCGCCATCGCCGTGGGCACTACCAGCGTGCGCACGCTGGAGAGTTTGTATTATATGGGACTCCGCCTGTCTAAGAATCCCGGACTCACAGAGGAGCAACTGCATATTAATCAATGGGAGCCTTATGAGGTGAAGGCGGATATCTCGGCTGTGGAGTCTATGAAGGCTATCTTGGCTTGGCTCGACCGCAACGAGACCAACACGCTCCATTCCAGCACCCAGATTATCATCGCCCCGGGCTATCAATATAAAATCGTGAAGATGCTGGTCACCAATTTCCACCAGCCCCAGAGCACTTTGCTCCTCTTGGTGAGCGCACTCGTCAACGGCGACTGGCACAAGATATATGATTATGCTCTTGGACATGACTTCCGGTTCTTGAGCTACGGTGACAGTTCATTATTAATACCTTAACAACAGTAAGACAGCGAATATGAAAAAAGGAGATAAAGTACGTTTCCTCAGTGAAATCGGCGGCGGAATAGTGGCTGGTTTTCAAGGGAAAAACAATGAGATAGTATTGGTGGAAGACGAGGATGGCTTCCAGGTACCCACCCCCGTCAATGAAGTGGTGGTCATCGATACCGACGATTATAGTACGGGGCGCATCGTGGACGGCAAGAAGCGGCTGGAGGAGCAGCAAAAGAAGAACATTATCCATGTGGCCGACGACGACGAGGACTACGACCCAGCCGACCGGCCTGTGACCTTCAAGGCACCGGCCGAAGAACGCAAGGGCGGCAATCTATTGAACGCTTACCTTGCTTTTGTGCCGGTCAATCCGCAAGATCTCACGTCCACTCGCTTTGAGACTTATTTTGTCAATGATAGCAATTACTACATGCACTTCGTCTATTCGCGGGCTGAGGGTGCCAGTTGGGAACTGGTGCATACGGCTGAGGTGGACCCCAACACCAAGCTCTATATCAATGAGTTTGGACGCGAAGATCTGGATGGACTGGATCGCATCTGTATTCAGTTGATGGCTTACAAGCGTAAGAAGAACTTTATCTTGAAGCCCACGGTCGATGTGCAGCTGCGTATCGACCCGATGAAGTTTTACAAGCTCCACACCTTTCAGGAAAACGACTTCTTCGAGCAGCATGCCTTGGTCTATCCCGTTGTGGAGAACGACAAACCGGCCCGAACCTTGGCCATCAATCCCGACAAACTCAAGCAGGAGATGCTCAGTAAGACAGCCCTTGATGCCTTGCAGCAGAAATCAACCAAGCAGTCCGCCCGAAAGGAGGACAAAAATGCCCCCGTCGTCGTAGACCTTCACATCGACCAGCTCCTTGACACCACTGCCGGTATGTCACACACAGAGATGCTCAACTATCAGCTGGACACGGTGCGCAAGACTTTGGCCGACCATGCAAAAGAGCCGGGCAGGAAGATTATTTTCATCCACGGCAAGGGCGAGGGCGTGCTCCGCAAGGCCGTTATCGACCTGTTGCGCTATCGCTATAAGACTTATCCTTACCAGGACGCTTCTTTTCAGGAGTATGGCTATGGAGCCACCCAGGTGACCATCAAGTAAAAGGAAAACAGGTAATCATATTCAGAAATATACGACATGAACTATGGATTCATCACTGTGGCCGCGGCTGTTCCTGGTGTGAAGGTGGCCGACGTGGAATACAATCTTCTTCAGCATGAAGACTTGATTGCCCAGGCCGAGGGAAAAGGGGTAGAGGTCATCTGCTTCCCCGAACTGAGCCTGACGGGCTATTCCTGTCAGGACCTCTTCCGCAGTCAGCTGCTGCTGGAGGCGGCTGATATAGCCTTGCTCCGTCTGCTCGACTTCACCCGCAATCTCAATGTTATTGTGATTGTCGGGATGCCTGTTGCCGTGGAGGACATCTTGCTCAACTGTGCGGTTGTCATCCAGAAAGGCGCTGTCTTGGGTATTGTCCCTAAAACCCATTTGCCCAATTATGGCGAGTTTTATGAGAAACGGTGGTTTGCTTCGGCCATGCAATTGCGCGATACAGAGATTTATCTGGCTGGCAGCAAGGTCAGTCTCTCGTCCGTTCCTAAGGTCTTTACCGTATTAGGCGGCGTGCGCTTTGGTGTAGAGCTTTGCGAGGATGTTTGGTCACCGCAGCCGCCCAGCGGCAATTTGGCTTTAGCTGGCGCCGACATCATCTTCAATCTCTCCGCCACAGACGAGTTGATAGGCAAGCACCATTACCTGTTGTCGCTCCTGTCCCAGCAAAGTGCCAGAACACTGAGTGGTTATGTGTATGCCAGCTGTGGCTACGGAGAGAGCACCCAGGACGTGGTTTATGGCGGCAATGGCCTCAGTTTTGAAAACGGACGTCTTCTTGCCTCTAGCGAGCGCTTCTCGCTGAAGTCGCAGTTGGTTATCCAGCAGATAGACATCGAGCGGCTGCGTGCCGAGCGCCGGGCCAATACCACCTTTGCCGGGCTGCAGCGTTCTGCCCTGGCCGAGACGGTTGAAATCAGTCCTTCCGCCCCCGTGGATTTCCATTTGCTTCGCGACGTTGACCCGCTGCCGTTCATACCCAAGTCGGCCGATATGGCTTCCAGTTGCGATGAGATACTCAGCATCCAAACTCTGGGCTTGGCCAAACGCATAGACCACACACATGCTTGCAATGTAGTGGTTGGCATCAGTGGAGGTCTTGACTCCACACTGGCCCTCCTTGTGGCTGTTCGTGCTTTCGACAAGTTGGGGCTTGACCGTCGTGGCATTATTGGCATCACCATGCCGGGATTTGGCACTACAGACCGCACCCATGACAATGCCGTGAGTCTCATGCGTTCACTTGGCGTGACTGCCAAAGAAATAAGCATCGCGGCCAGTGTAACCCGTCATTTTGAAGATATTGGGCAGGACATGAGTGTCCACGATGTGACTTATGAGAACGGCCAGGCCCGTGAGCGCACGCAGATATTGATGGATTATGCCAACAAGGTGGGAGGAATGGTTGTAGGTACGGGCGACCTCAGCGAGTTGGCTTTGGGCTGGGCCACGTATAACGGAGACCATATGTCTATGTATGGTGTTAATGCGGGAGTGCCCAAGACGCTCATCCGCCATTTGGTCAACTATATCGCCCAGACCGGTGTTGACGAGCAGTCGAAAGCCACATTGCTTGATATCATCGATACCCCGATAAGTCCTGAGTTGATACCAGCCGACGAGCAGGGTAAC
>CALGHW010000128.1 GCA_937916075.1 uncultured Prevotella sp. | reverse complement strand
AAGGTCATCTTCAGCCCCTTGGCCACAAAGGACGTCAAGGTGCCGTCGCTCTGCTGGAAGGTAAGATAGCCATAGTCGGTGGCATGGGCTGTCAGCCCTGTCAAGAAGACTGCGCCCCACAACAAACATTTCTTTTTCATCTTCTCTGCCTTTCTTTGATTAAAGTGTTGCCTTTGTGATTGACTTTTCTCGTTGTTCTTGGCTGCAAAGGTATAAAAAGGACAGGTAACAAGCAAAAAAAATCAGCAAACAGCCTATTTTCTTCAGTGAATCGCATCATCGTGTCATTCCTGTCGGGACGATGAATGTTTAAAACAGCGGTGAGAGCAGGCGTGTGAGACTTTCCCACAGGCGCATGCTAAAGCTGGGGTGCATCCTTCTCCGGATGTCGCTGAGCGGCCGGGTGTGGGTCAGGTCATCCTCAAAGATGGCCTTCAGGCGCAGGGCGGTAGACGAGTCGTAGAAAAAGGCGTTGCTCTCGAAGTTGTTCTCAAAACTGCGGAAGTCCACATTGGTGGAGCCGCAGGAGGCCAGTGTGTCGTCGCTCACCAGCAGCTTGCTATGCAGGAAGCCCGCCTGGTAGAGATACACCTTGACACCGGCTTGCACCATCTCCCGCAGGTAAGACCGGCTGGCCCATTCCACAAAGCGGGCGTCGCTCTGGCTGGGTACGATGATACGGATGTCGATGCCGCCTAAGGCTGCGGTCTTCAAGGCAAAGAGCACTGGCTCGGTGGGCAGGAAGTAAGGGGTCTCGATATAGACATAGTGGCGTGCGGCCAAGATGAGGCGCACATAGCCTTGCATGATTTCCGGGTAGGGCGTGATGGGGCTACTGGTGACAATCTGGGCCACGCAGTCGTTGGGCATGACACCTGCTATGGGTGGATAATAGCGGCGGTTGGAGATGAGGGTGCGGTCCACGAAGTACCAGTCGATGAGAAAGGCCCGCTGCAGGCCGTAGACAGCGCCACCCCGGATGCGGAGCATGGTGTCGCGCCACGGCTGTCCGCCGGCCCCTTTGACATACCGGTCGGCGATGTTCATGCCACCGATAAATCCCACCAGTCCGTCGATGACGATAATCTTGCGGTGGTTGCGGTAGTTTACCTTGCTGGTGAACGATGGGAAGCGCACGGGCAGGAACGGGCTGACCTCGATGCCCTCTTCGCGCATCCGCTCGAAGAAGTGGTGTTTCACGTTCCAGCACCCCACGTCGTCGTATATCACGCGCACCTCCACGCCGTCCTTTGCCTTGTCGATGAGTGCGTCGGCCACCAGCCGGCCCAAAGCGTCGTCCGTGAAGATATAGAGGTCCACATGGATATGGTTGCGGGCCTCATGGATAGCCTTCAGCAGGGCCGGCACATACTGGTAGCCGTCGGTATAGATGTCTACCTCATTGTCCTTGAAGGGCAGGGCGAAGTTTTGGTTGACGAAGAGTTCCACCATCTGTTTCTCGGCCGGCGATACCTGGAGGTTGCGTTGTTCCACAAACTCCAGCATCGAGCGTTTGCTCAGTTGGTTCAGGCTGCGCTCGCTGACCATTCGTTCCTTGCGGGTGTTGATACCGAAGAAGACATAGAAGAGGATGCCGACAAAGGGCACGAAATATATCACCAGTGCCCAGGCCATGGTCTTGGCCGGTTGCCGGTTGTCCATCAGTACGTGGATAATCGTCAGAATCACGATTATCTCGTATAGGATTACGAATATCAGATATATGCCGTGCATCGTCTTCTACATTCTAATACTTTAGAATTACCCTTTACCTGAATCCTATCATCTTGTGGGTCTGCAGCGACAGGCGCCATTCAGGGTGTTGGAGAATATAGTCATAGCAGGCCTGGTTGATGAGCCGGTTCTTTTGTGGGTCGCCTGTGTCACACGGTTGCAGATAGCGGTAGTGTGCCTGTATGCCATAGTCGTCGACGGGATGGTGGTTGTCGAACACACATTTCAGTTCGTCACACTCTTTGACAGCTATCTTTCCTGAGTCGCCCACAAAAGCGGCCTTGGGCGACACCGTCACCCAGTCGATGTTGTCAGGCACACGGCGTGTGCCGTTGGTCTCGATGGCCACTTCATAGCCATACGTGTGGAGTACCTCCACAAAGTTTCGGTCTATCTGCAAGGTAGGCTCGCCGCCGGTGAGCACGACAAAATGCGAGGGGTAATGACTGATGGCGTCGATAATCTCCTCGACCGACATCTCCTGGTAAGCAAAGAAGTCGGTGTCACAGAACGGGCACTTCAGGTTGCATCCCGAGAAGCGGATGAATACGGCTGCCCGTCCGGTGTTGCGTCCCTCGCCTTGCAGTGAGTAAAAAATTTCGTTGATACGCACCCTTGTCCAGTTGAATTTTTAAGAATTAAACGTTAGTCTTTTCACTCTTCTTCATACGTGGCGATGTTACCCTCGCTCTCCTGCACGGTTGCTTTGTAGCAGGTGGGAATCTGTTCAGTGCACCATCGCGCAATATTCTCGGCTGTGGGGTTGAAAGGCAGCAGTTCGTTGAGGTTGCCATGATCCAGGTAGCCGTGTATATTTTTTTTCACCTCTGTAAAGTCACACACCATGCCGTTGGCGTTGAGCGTGCGTGCCTTGCAGAAGATGGTGATGCGCCAGTTGTGTCCGTGCAGTTGGCTGCACTTGCTCTCGTAGTCGAGTACCAGGCGGTGGCTCGCTGATATCTCCAAAGTCTTTTGTATATAGTACATATCTTGTTGTAAAAGTGTTATCGATGCGTCCGTGTGAGGCGGCGTGTGTCAGTTGACGATGATGTCGTTGCCCGTTTGTTTGGCCAGCACGTCTCTGATTTGCTGTGTCTCCTTGTATTCCTGCATGAGTTGCTTGATGCGCTCCATATCGGTGCCGGCCTGTCGCAGTTGTTGCTGGATATCCTTGAGCCGCTGCCTCACGATGTCCTTCCGGAAGTCGAGGATGAGGTGTTGCACCTGTTGTCGCAGGGTCTCCTCCTTGTGCTCTATCTCCAGGCTTCGGCTCAGCTGATACTCGTTGATGGCCAGTTTGGCGGCCAGTGTGCTGATGTTGATGTCCGGGTGGTGCATGAAGTAAGGCTCGGCCTTGAAGTCCGGGTCGTTGCTGTGCTCCACTGCCTCCGTTAGTATCTGGTTAAACAGTTTGTTGCTGAAGTGCAGTCCGTCCTGTCCCAGGTCGTAGTCTATATATTGCGCCACATTGAGGTGGATGGTCTGTCCGTCCTCAGTCTCCAAGTCTCTGAAGATAATCTCTTCCCCATGTCGTACGATGTTTTGGATGAGCAGCCGCTCCACGTCAGACGTCTGTTGGGCCACGGTGTGGAGTCCTATCAGTGTCGGTTGTGGAGGTTGTGCGGGCAGGTCCCATTCTTCGGGCGGGTTGTCGGGTGGCAGTTGCTGTCCGCTTTGTTGTCGCTTCAGTCGCTCGGCTTCTTTGGCCTTTTCCTCTTTGGCGTTGCGGATAAAGTGGTTCATCGTGCTGATGAGCGTCTGTTCGCCTATCTGAAGCGTGTTGGAGCACTCATGAAGATAAGTGTCGCGGGTGATTTGGTCAGGGATGACCGACACACTTTTCACGATGCTGCTGATAGCCTCCGACCGCTTGATGGGGTCGGTGACTCCCCTCAGCAGTTGGTCTGTCTTGAAGCGGATAAAGTCCGTCTGGTGTTGTTCGATATAGTTGCGGAAGGTGTTGGCGTCGTGCTTTTTGGAGAAGCTGTCGGGGTCGTCGCCGTCGGGCAATACGAGCACTTTGATGTTCATACCCTCTCCGAGTAGCATGTCGGTGCCTCGCATGGCGGCATGGATGCCGGCCTCGTCACCGTCGTAGAGCAGCACGATGTTCGACGTAAACCGCCGGAGCAGTCTGATTTGGTGATAGCTCAAGGCTGTGCCCGAGTTGGCCACCACGTTCTCGATACCACACTGGTGCATGGAGATGACGTCGGTATATCCCTCTACCATGAACACCCGGTCCTCCTTGACGATGGCCCGTTTGGCCTGGTAGAGTCCGTATAGTTCGTGGTCCTTGTGGTAGATGTCCGATTCGGGCGAGTTGACATACTTCTGCTGCACGCCCTTGGTGCGCGAGTCGAGCAGTCGTCCGCCAAAGGCGCACACCTTTCCGCTCACGTTGAACCACGGGAAGATGACCCGTCCGGCATAGCGGTCCACCAGTTCGCCCGAGTCCTTGCGGTAGCAGAGTCCCGTCTTGACCAGGTACTCCTCCTTGTAGCCTTTGCTCAGAGCGACGGCAGACAGGGCGTCTCTTTGGGGCAAGGCGTAGCCCAGGTGAAACTTGGCGATGATGTCATCCCGGAATCCGCGGCTGCGGAAATATTGCTTGCCGATAGCCTGTCCGTCCACGTTGTTGTTGAGCAGGTCGGTGAAATAGTTCTTGGCCCACTCGTTGACGATAAACATGCTCTCGCGCTCGCTCTGCTCCCGCTGTTCGTCGTCGGTGAGCTCCCGCTCCTTGACCTCTATATTATATTTGTTGGCCAGCCACTTCAGTGCCTCAGGATACGTCATCTGTTCGTGTTCCATGATGAACTTGACGGCGTTGCCTCCCTTTCCGCAGGCAAAGCAGTGGCAGATGCCCTTGGCCGGCGACACCATGAACGACGGGGTCTTGTCGTCATGGAAGGGGCACAGACCTTTATAGTTCACCCCCGCTTTGCGGAGGTGAACAAACTCGGACACCACATCCACGATGTTGGCGGCATCCATGATTCGGTCTATGGTCGCTCGGTCTATCATTCTTCTTTATTTTAAGTATTTCGCCAGCGGGCTCTTGATTTTTTTCAGTCCTTTGGCGATGCTCTTGGCGTTGACCCGCGCGCCGAGCAGCGACGAGTGGGTGTGGTCACGCTTATAGTACTTCATGGCTTTCTCCTTGCTGCCACACTTCTTGTCGTAGTAGTCGGCGGTGATGTTGTGCAGGTCCACAAACTCGCAGCCCGTCTCCTCGGCCACCTGTCGGTACCACTTGCCGTAGCTGTCGTTGCGGCGTTCTATCTTGCCGTCCTTCCACTCGTTACGCGGCGTGAGCGACACGAGGATAGGTGTGGCTCCCTTTTCGCGCACGTCCTGGATAAACTTCTTCAGGTACCAGCCGAAGGTATACACCAGTTCGTAGCGTCCCGAGTCCTTCATCTTATATACATGTGTGGAGTCGGAGGTTCCGGGAATGGTGCCGCGCATTTTCTGGCTGTCGATGGGGCCGATGTCATTGTGGCCAAACTGGATGAGCACATAGTCGCCCTTTTGGAGCGAGTTGTACACCTGGTCCCAGCGTCCCTCTTTCAGGTAGGTGCGTGTGGAGCGTCCGGCCTTGGCACAGTTCACGCAGGTGATTTTCTTCTTGTTGAACACGGTGTAGGCCTGTGAGCCCCATCCCCACATGCCGTCCTCATCCTTGTCCTCGTTCTTCACGGTAGAGTCGCCGGTGATAAACACCACGGGCTTTCCCTCCTCACGCTTCACGCTGACGGTGGGCAGGGTGAGGTCCTTCATCATGGCCTGCAGGGGGCGCAGCTTCGGGTCGGTCGACTCAGCCAGTCCTTCTGCGGCCGAGCGTGCGTTCATTTCAGCGCCGAAGAGCGATGTGTGGATATGGTCCTTATAGAAGTGGTAGCTCTCCTTCCAGCGTCCGTAGCTGTCGAGCTTGCGTCCCGAAATCTCGTTCAGGTCGATATAGGGCACGCCCGTCTCCCGTGACACCTCGGCCAGCCACTGGCTATGAGGCTTGCGCACGATTTTTCCCTTGTCATCGTAAGCGTCGCGGGGCGTGAGCGACATCAGGATAGGGTTAGCCCCGGCCCGGCGTATGTCCTCGATATATTTGCGCATGTATCCGCCGTAGGTATATACCGTTTCCTGTTTGCCGGTCTCCTTGATAGTTACCACGAGCGAGTCGTGTCCGGCTCCGGGAATGGTAGCCCGTGCGCGTCCGCTGTCATAGGGTCCGTTGTCGTTGTGTCCTATCGAGACGATGACCCAGTCGCCCGGTTTGAGCGCCTTGCGGATGTCGGGCCAGAGAGCGTTGTAGAAGGTGCGGCTGCTCATGCCGCCTAAGGCCTGGTTTTCTACTGTTATCTTGTTGTTGTCGAAATACTTATGTTCAAAATAGCCCCATCCCCATTGTCCGTTGTTTCCGTTGCCCAGCGTTCCGTTGCGCATGGTGGAGTTGCCGATAAGGAAGAGCACGGGGTTGTTGCCCTTGCGTGATGACCCCGGTTTGGGGCGTGCCATGAGTGCTTTGGCGATGCTGTCGGGCGTGTTGTCCACCACACCGTTGACGTCGGCCACCGGCTTGGGTGCCTGGCTGAAGGCCATTTGTGCGGAGGCACTGATGATTGCGATAGTAGAGAGTAGTCTTTTCATTGTGTTATTTGCTTGTTTCTCGTTGTTGTTATTATCAAAGTGCAAAAGTAGGCAAAAAATCCCGAATAGCAGTGCTCTTAGGGGTTAAAAAGCTGTAAGTCGTGGCTAAGTGGCGGTGAAAAAGAGCGTAGAGGCATTTGAAAGCATGATTACTATTTGATGAAGTCATTTATGCGATTCATTTTGAAAACCTACTTAATATAAAGATATTTCATATTCGTTCAAAGCATCCTTCGGAGCGTTTGAAACGGCTGAAATGAGAAAGTTGCCTGATTACGAAGAGAAACCTGCCAAGTTTCTCCCAGAAATCAGGCAACTTTCTCTTCGTAATCAGGCAACTTATTTTTCTTGGGAAGAATAAATGTAATAAAAAATACCATTAAAAGAAGCACTGGATATCCCAAAATTATTGTGCGGTGAGACGCACCTGCTACATTGCTCGACCGTACTGTTCGAATTCATTTTGAACATCTGCTTACTTATATAACATCACCATACTGCCAGCTGTTATGAGCAAGGCCCCGACGATGACTTTGGCATTGACGGGTTCCTTGAGGAAAAGGAAT
>CALGHW010000127.1 GCA_937916075.1 uncultured Prevotella sp. | reverse complement strand
GTTTCTCTTCGTAATCAGGCAATTTTCTCATTTCAGCCGTTTCAAGTGCTCCGAAGGATACTTTAAACGAATATGAAATATCTTTATATTATGATGCTTTGTTTTTCAGCCGTACACCAGGACGTCTTTCCAGTTGTACGGTTGAAAAAGATAGAGGGTGTAGTGTTTAGTCCAAGTCCTGCTTTTCGTAGCTGTCGGTGTTGATGACCAGATGGGCTTTTTCTACGGAGAGGAAGGCGCGCTTGATGCCGGATGGCAGTCCTTTGGCCTCAAAGGTATAGGAATACTGCTTGCCGCCAGTAGTGGTGGTGACGGTAGCGATGCGGGCTGTGGTGCCGTGCAGGGAAATGGTCATGTCCACCTTGGCCCCGTCCATATCCTTCTTGAAGGTTGCCCAGTCGTAGTTGTGGCTGATGGTGCTGGCGTTGTAGTAGTTGCCCCAGCCATAGGCATCGGCACGCAACACGAAGTATTCGGTATAGCCATTCTCGTTGCGCCCTTTGTCGTTGGTGAAGGCAAGAATCCAGTTGTCCCAGTTTTCCGCCTTGTCGGTGTGATTGGTGAAGGAGAGGCGAATCTCGCTGTTGTCACTCACCGTGTAGTAAGGTGAAAAGTCTGAGAAGAAGGGCGTGGTGTTGTCCGCCAGTCCCACGTTCATGACGTTTTGTGGCTTCTTGCCCCAAACGGTGTTCTTGCCGTCGATGCCGGCAAAGACGAGTGTGGCTTTGCGGGGCGAGGCTTCCCAGTCGGTCTCGCGGCTCACGTGGAGCTGGGTGGCACCGATGTTGAGCGTCTGCTCGTTGGCGTCATATGTCCATGTCTTGCCGTCAAACGGGCCGCCTGTGACATAGCCCGAGGTGGCGTCAGTGGCCGTGAGCCGGGCCAGCGATGAGGCGTTCTGCTTCTGGTAAGTGTAGTTGAGGCCAATCATCTCCCAGCAACCTTCCATTTCTTGGGTTGTGACCGGTGTCTGGGGCACGGCGCCATAACACTCGGGCAGCACCACGGGCCATCCGCTCTTGGTCCATACGATGCGGCGCACCTGTCCCTGCATGATGGCGTTGCTGTAAGCGTCACCATAAGCATTGGCCGGCAGGCGTCCCTGTGAGGAATAGTACCAGTGGCCTTGTCCGTCGTCGAACACGGCACAGTGGCTGATGCCCACCCAGCCGTATCCGCCGGCAAACTTATAGGGGTGGGTCACGATGGGGTAGGCGTCGCCGCCCTTGTTGGAGATGTCCGTTCCGTCGATGCCGAGATAAGGCCCGTCGATATGCTTGGAGCGGGCCACGCGGGTGTTGTAGGCTACGGCCAGTTCGTCGTAGGCCATGAAGAGATAGTAATAGCCGTTGTGGTATACCACCTCGGGAGCCTCGGAGGCCTGCCAGCGATTGTTCAGTCCGCGGGTGTTCACCCGCTTGCCGTAGGCCGTGATGTCCCCCCAGGGATTGCCCAGCTCCTGTTGGGGCTTTCCGGTGTCCGGATTGAGCTGCACGGCGGCAAATCCAGAGTGCCATGAGCCGTATACCAGCCAGTGTTGTCCTTCAGGCGTGATGATGTAGGAGGGGTCGATGGCGTTCCACTTAAAGTAGCAGTTGGCCCAGTCGTCGGCCTTCACCTTATAGTTGAGCTGCTTGTCGGAGGCGTTGGTGATGACATAGCCCTTGTCCTCCCAGCTGTCCACCTTCCAGGGGGTGGCGGTCTCCATCATTCCTATGAAAGCCCGCTCGCTCCAGGTGCCGTCACCGTCGATGGTGCCGGGACAGGTGATGGCGTAATACATACGGTAGTGTCCGTCGCTGACCTTGCGCACGCAGGGAGCCCAAAAGCCGAACAGCTCGTCGTTGCTGAAGTCGGCCGTGCTCTCGCCGAGGCCCATGGCCGTGCGAATCTCGTTGAGCTTAGTTTTTATCCAGGAGGGCAGCTTGGGCATGGTGGCGCCCATGAACTCCCAGTCTACGAGGTTTTTAGACCGCCGGCACATGAAGTGTCCGTGACCGCTGTGGGCATTGCCGAAGCTGGCGTCGGTGGTGTACATATAGTAATAGCCGTCTTCGGCCCGCATCACCGATGGGTCGTGAACGTTGGCCAGGTTCCATTGCTGCCGCTGGTCCCATCCGGAGATGGAGCGGTAGTAGTCGGGATATGTGGGAGCCTGATAGTGTTGGAGTTGTGTGGCGAGGGGGGCCACGGAAAGCTGTTTGATTTGGCTGAGCTCGTGTCCGCCTAAGGTCCATGTGTCGCCCTTTTGCTGGAAGGTCATGTCTTTGGCGGCGATGCTGTCCTTCTGCCCGTCGAGTTGCGAGATGACAAACTGTGCCTTCATCCCGGTTGTGACGGCCATCAAGGCTGTGAGGGCAAGTATCTTGGTATTCATAGTGGTGGTGTTAGGTCTTTTACTTTTTGATAAACTTGAGGGTGGTGTCGGCCACCTTGATGAGATAAGTGCCTGTGGGCAGCTGGGCGATACTGATGGTCGTGGTGGCCTGTGAGGCCTCCGCCTTCAGGACTTGTTGTCCGCCGGTGGTGTAGATAGAAATCAGTGCGCCTGTGGGGCAGCCAGTCAGGGTGAGCCGGTTGGCGGCACAGAGTATCTTCGTGGCGTTGCCGTCTGTGAGGGGTGTCGTGATGGCCGTAGGGTCCATCTGGCAGAACGAGGCCGTGGCGATGTCCGTCCGCACGGTTCCGTCATGGCATACCGCCGTGAAGTTGGCTTCGTCGTCGGCCGTGATAAGGAAGCTGATGCCGCTTACGGGGATAGGTTGTGCCATGTTGCCGTCGGGCACCATCATCCATTGCTTCTCCGTCTGTGCCCCGAGCAGAGCGGCGGGACTCAGCAAGAGTAAGGATAAAAGGAATTTTTTCATGCGTTGTAGTTTTGTTAGTAGACAATTTCTTACAAAGATAGTGTAAATCGGGCGTAATGCAAAATATATTCGTCCATTTCTTTTTATAGCACGTTCTGTTTTGGTCAAGATGGTGCCGTCTGCGACTCTTCCGTGTCATTTTCAGCGAGACGGCAAGTGCCGGCGGGAATGAAAAAAGGGGTACAAAGACCGTTGAAGGTCCATGTATCCC
>CALGHW010000126.1 GCA_937916075.1 uncultured Prevotella sp. | reverse complement strand
TGACCGTCGATTTTGCCGTCCTTGAACTGTCCCTCAAAGACATCCCCGTTGCGGGTGGTGAGCTTTCCGCTGCCGTTGAGCTTGTCGGCTTTCCACTGGCCCACATACACATTGCCGTTCTTCCACGCCATCGTGCCCTGGCCCTGCTTGTCGCCTTCATAGAAGCCGCCGGTGTACCTGTCGCCGTTGGCATAGCGGAAGATGCCCTGGCCGGTGCGCTCACCCTGTACATAGTCGCCCTCATAGGTGTCACCGTTCTTGAACTTATAGATGCCCTTGCCGTTTTGGATGTCGTTCTTCCACTGGCCCACGTAGACATCTCCGTCCGCATAGCGGAAAGTGCCCTGGCCCGAGCGCTGGTTGTCGAGCCATTGGCCGTCATAGCTGGAGCCGTCGCCCCAGTCGAAGTGGCCGCGGCCGTTTTTCTTGTCGTCGGCCCAGTCACCTTTATAATAAGCGCCGTTGGCAAAGGTGTACACGCCCTTGCCCTGCCGGTGGTCTTCCTTCCAGTCGCCGTCATACTTGTCACCGTTGTAATAATACATCACACCGTGACCTTGCTGATAGTCTCTGAACCAAAGGCCCTCGTAGCGGTTGTTGTTGGCAAAGTAATAGGTGCCCTTGCCGTGCTGCTGGTCCTGAAACCATTGGCCCTCATACTTTTCTCCGTCCGAGAAGGTGTATACGCCATATCCCTGGCGCTTGCCCTTGACATACTGGCCCTCAAACCAGTCGCCGTTCTTAAACGTGGTTTTGCCCTTGCCTTGGGGCTTGCCGCCGGCCATCTCGCCGGTATACTGTCCGCCGTCCTTGGTGGTGCAGGTGCCCAACGTTATTTTCTGCGCTCCGGCCCATGCGGGCAGCATGGCCAGGAGCAGGGTAATTATCTTGTATTTCAAGTTGTCTGTTATTTTGTTCCGATTGCCAAAGATAGTAAAAAAACAAGAATCGGCAAAAAGTAATTAGATTTTTTAACTGATAATGTAACATCACGAAGAAAATCAACGATAATGGCGACAACTTGGCAATAAAAAGCCGCACTTTTGTTTTGTATTCCGACGGGTTTACGCTACCTTTGCGTCTCGAAATTATCCACCTTTTTGAAACAAGACAAGAACAAGATGAAATTTACAGCAATCATTCCAGCGCGATATGCCTCCTCGCGCTTTCCGGGCAAGCCTCTGGCGCTGCTGGAAGGCAAGTATGTGATACAGAGAGTTTACGAACAGGCCGTCAAGGCCTTGGGCGAGGCCTATGTGGCCACCGACGACGAGCGGATAGCCCGGGCCGTGGAGGAGTTTGGCGGAAAGGCCGTCATGACCTCGCCCAACCACAAGAGCGGCACCGACCGCATCGAGGAGGCCGTGGAGAAGCTGGGGCTGGACTGCGACGTGATTGTCAACATCCAGGGCGACGAGCCGTTCATACACCGCAGCCAGATAGAGACCGTGTGCCGCTGCTTTGACGACCCGCAGACACAGATTGCCACGCTCGGAAAACCGTTTGGCAACCATCTTGAGGCCATCTCCAACCCCAACTCGCCCAAGATTGTGACCACGCTCCAGGGTTTCGCGCTCTACTTCAGCCGCAGCGTCATCCCCTTCGTCAGGGGCAAGGAGCGCAGCGAATGGGGGGAGAGCTTCCCCTATCTGAAGCACATCGGACTGTATGCCTACCGGCGCGACATCCTGAAGGAGATTACCCAGTTGCCGCAAAGCCCGCTGGAACTGGCCGAGAGCCTGGAACAGTTGCGCTGGCTGCAAAACGGCTACCGTATCAAGGTGGGGCTGACCGACCTGGAGACGGTGGGCATCGACACACCGGCCGACCTGCAGCGGGCCGAACAGTATATGAGAGAACTCCGCGAGTAAGCCATGGCCGCCCGTTCGTTTCAATTCAAGCAGTTTGCCGTGGCCCAGGACCGTTGTGCCATGAAGGTTGGCACGGACGGCACCTTGCTGGGAGCCTGGGCCGAGGTGCCGGCAGGCATCTCGGCTCCGTCCATACTCGACATCGGCACGGGCACGGGCCTCGTGGCGATGATGATGGCGCAGCGTTGGCCCCAGGCGCGGGTCATGGCGATAGACATCGACCCCGACGCCGCCAGCCAAGCCCGGCAAAACGTGGCCGCCTCTCGCTTTGCCGACAGGATAGAGGTGGCCGCATGTGACTTGCAGACTTTCCAGCCCGCTGTCCTGTTCGACGCCATCGTTTGCAATCCGCCTTTCTTCGTGGATGCCCTCACGTGTCCGGACACCCGGCGCACCCTGGCCCGCCACACAGCCTCGCTGCCTTATGAAGACCTGATGAAGGGGGCCTTCCGGCTGTTGGCCCACGGAGGAAAGGTGTCGGTGGTGGTGCCGGCAGACTATGAGGAAACGGTCATCGACGAGGGGCTCTTCGCCGGACTGATGGCGGAACGGGTGTGCCGGGTGCGCACCAAGGAGGACAAGCCTCCCAAACGGGTTCTGATGACATTCACCAACGTGGCTCTCTCCCGCCCTGTCATCCCCACCGAACTGACTATCGACAGTGAAGCATACCGCCAACTATTGGCCGACTTCTACCTGTAAGACAAGCGGTCCACAAACAGAATCCTCAGAGTCTGCTTGTGGACCGCATCTTTTTTATCTACATTTTCCGGATAGCCGGAAAACATTGCTTATCTGTCCTTGTACATATTCTCATAATACTTCTGGTAGTCGCCCGAAGTGACGTTGTCCATCCACTCCTGGTTGTCAAGATACCAGCGCACGGTCTTCTCGATACCCTCCTCAAACTGCAAGCTCGGCTCCCAGCCCAGCTCACGCTGCAGCTTGCGGGAGTCGATGGCGTAACGCAAGTCATGGCCCTTACGGTCGGTGACATGGGTGATGAGGTCGAGGTCGGCTCCCTCCGGACGACCCAACAGGCGGTCTACCGTCTTGATGAGCACGTGGATGATGTCGATATTCTTCCACTCGTTGAATCCGCCGATATTATAGGTGTCGGCCACCTTTCCCTCATGAAATATCAGGTCGATGGCACGGGCATGGTCCTCCACATACAGCCAGTCGCGCACGTTCAGGCCCTCGCCA
>CALGHW010000125.1 GCA_937916075.1 uncultured Prevotella sp. | reverse complement strand
ATGTGCATGCCATATCCACGCCTGTTGATTATGAGGGCAAGGAGTATTCTGTCGTGCTGTTGCTCGACCGGACCGACCAGCATCGCGAGCTGATGTTGGAACGGGTGTTCTTTCATGACTTGCTCAATCTGTCGGGCGCCATGAACAGCATTCTCGGGTGTATTAAGGATGAGGAGGAAAACAAGGACATGATGCGCATCGTGCGGAGCATATCCAGCCAGCTGCTTGAGGAGATAGGGGCGCAGCGCGACCTGATTTACGCCAAGAATGGCATCTTGAAACCCAAAACGTGTAAGTTTCTGGCGAGGGAGTCTATCGATTTCGTGCACGACAATTTGGTGCCTGTATCCAAGGACATGTGGAACGTGACGGTCAAGGTGGAATCCACGCTCACAGACGAGATGCTGGAGTCTGACCCGGCACTGGTCAATCGTGTGATTCACAATATGGTGAAAAACGCCTGTGAGGCCAGTTACGGCTCTTCTATCACCGTCAAGGGAACTGTGGAGGACGGCAAGGTCATCTTCTCTGTACACAACGACCTGGTGATGTCCGACGAGGTGAAAAGCAAGGTCTTCATTTACGGTAATTCCACCAAGGGAGCGGGCCGCGGACTCGGCACATACAGCATGAAGCTCATCGGCGAGAACTATCTCCATGGGCATGTGTGGTTCCGGTCGGAGGAAGGCTTCGGGACGGAGTTTTATTTCTCACTTGATAAGGTATAAAAAAAAGAGCTTGCCACAATTTTGGCAAGCTCTTTCTTTTTACCGTCTGTTCGTTACTTGAAGCTGATTTTGCCTGTATTCATGTCAACATCAGCGGCCTTTGGTTATTTCATGTCGAGATATTTAATCTTGTCCATGTCGCCATAATCCAGATTCTCACCTCCCATACCCCATACAAACATATAGTTGCTGGTAGCGGCGGCGCAATGTACGCTCCATTCGGGCGACATCACGGCCTGCTCGTTGTGCAGCCAGATGACCCGTGTCTCCTGGGGCTCGCCCATGAAGTGGGAGATGGCATTGCCCTCGGGCAGGTTGAAGTAATAGTAGGCCTCCACGCGGCGGGCGTGTGTGTGGGCTGGCATGGTGTTCCATACGCTACCGGGAGCCAGCTCTGTCAGGCCCATCTGCAACTGGCAGGGACCGCCCTTGCCGCCGTTCTTTTCAGACAGCACATTGTTCACAATGAGCTGGTTGATGACGCGGTCGTTGCTCTCCTCCATCTTGCCGGCGTGGAAGCTGTTGGAGTTAAGACACTTCAGCTTCTTGGCGCGGGCCGGGTTGTTGCACACAATCATCTGTGTGGGATATTCCTTGTGGGCGGTTGTCGAGTTGAGGTAGAACTTGGCCGGATTGCTTCCGTCCTTGCTGGCGAAAGTGATTTCCTTGGAGCCACGGCCCACATAGAGGGCGTCTTTGAACTCCAGCTCATATTTCTTGCCGTCGACGGTCACGATACCCGTGCCCTTGCCTGTGTTGATGATACCCAGCTCGCGGTTGTAGCAGAAGTAGGGGGCCTTCAGCGGGTCGATGGGTTCCAGTTTCAGGGTTGTGGCCACAGGCATGGCACCGCCATACACCACGCGGTCATACATCGAGTAGGTGAAGTGAATCTTGTCGGCCTCCATCACCTTCTCCATGGTGAAGGCGTCGCGCAGCCGCTGTGTGTCATAGGTCTTCACGTCCTGCGGGTTGCAGGCGGTCTGAATCTTATAGTCTGTCTGGGCGTTCACGCCCAGTGTCATGGCAGCGAGGGCTGCCGATAAAAACAGTTTACGCATGGTTCTTGTTTTTTTTACTTTTAATCCTTGATTTTAAATACTGAATTCTTAATTTTTCGCTGCTCTGTCTTCCTTGACGATGCGTCGGTTGTTGATATAGAGCAGTGCCAAGGTGATGAGGGTCAGCACGCCCATGCCCACATACTGGAGCTTCACGCCCCGGTAGATAATCCAGCCGAAGAGTGACGAGGCGAAGTCGAGCGCACCGCCGGCGAATCCGTCGGGAATATGGGCGGCCTTGTCGCTGGTGGCTGCATACACCTCGTTGGCGGCCAGCGTGAAGTCGGGAGCCATGTCGGTGACAAAGTAGAGACCTACAATCAGGGCCACCAGACCCACAATTAGTGACTTCACCACGTTACCCTTGGTGAAGGGCAGGATGATGGGGAAAAGGTAGAACATACCGGCCAGTGAGGCCAAGGGTAAAAACTGGTTGCCGGGCAGGAACACGGCGATGGCCAGGATGACAGGAATCAGGATGACTGAGCACACTAAGGTGGTGGGGTGCCCGATGACGAGGGCCGGGCTCATGCCGATATGTACCCGCTTGCCGCCAAACTTGGTCTTGACCAGTTCCTGAGTCTTTTCCGAGATGGGCTTCAGTCCGTCGATAAACAGGGCCGTGATACGTGGAATCAGCTCCATCACGGCACCCATGGTCACACCCAGGAAGAGTATCTTCTTGATGTCCAGTT
>CALGHW010000124.1 GCA_937916075.1 uncultured Prevotella sp. | reverse complement strand
CCGCCTGGCCGCAACAACGGCCATACCTTGTCTACTATTTCCCGCTGAAGGGTGCGACATTTCTCCACATTCTGCACACTCCACTCACCGACAGCCCCCTCATCCTTACGAAACATACCTTCACCCGAACAAGGGACATCACAGATAATCAGATCAAAGTTTAAATCCAAACGGGCATAATCATCTGGATAATTATTGGTCACAATGGTATTGGGATTTCCCCATTTGTGCATATTCTCAGCCAAGACCTGGGCCCGCTGGCGTATCGGCTCATTGCATATCATGACGCTGCCCTCTGGCAACATGGACAAAACGGCTGTTGACTTGCCGCCCGGAGCGGCACACATATCAAGAACTGTGAGTGGCCTATCGGCATCCACATATTGACGGAGGGCCTGACAAACAAACATGGACGAGGCCTCCTGAACATAATAACACCCGGCATGAAACAAGGGGTCGAAAGTGAAATTGGGCCGTGAGGCCAGATAATAGCCATCCGGACACCAGGGTACCTGTCTGGCCGACAATGGGGCAGCAGTCCACTTGCTGCGGTTGACACGTATGCTGACCGGTATATCCTGTACGAAAGACGCAAGGAAATCGTCAAAGAGTTGCCGGCCCATGATTGACCGGGTATAAGTGGTAAAACTTTCGGGTAATGCCATCATTGATGAATATATCTTTTGACTGCAAAATTAAGAAAAAAAAATCGCATCTTCACAAGGATTTCTCATATTTAGTAATGTTTTAAAAAATAACTTGTGCAGAAAAAGCTTGTGCATCTTTGCTTGTCTTTTTGGCTATTTTGAAGTTGTTCATCAGTCACGATGCCCGCATCGCTCCTTCTTCACAACTCCAAACTATCACAAAAATCCATAGCAAATATGCTCAAGTTATTTTTTAAACATTACTTAGAAAGTGAAGATACGAAAATCTGAAGAGCGTCATACGAGGCGGGGCCTAACCTTATATAGATAGACAGCCACCAAGACCAGTCCACGCAACAGCAAGAAGACGACCATAGCCAACCACAAGGCATGATTGCCCCACACCGGCCACAAGGACAAGCCCACCGCCCCAAAGCCCAAGGCCGCGACAACCGCAGAGAACAGCATGGAGCGGGTGGCCGTAATGCCGATAAAGATGCCGTCCCAGATGAAAGCACACACACTGACCACCGGAACCACACAGGTCCATGGCA
>CALGHW010000123.1 GCA_937916075.1 uncultured Prevotella sp. | reverse complement strand
CGGTTGAAATTGCCAGGGGCAGTTCCCAAAATGGCGTGAAAGGTGCAGGCATCGGCAACGGTGGCAGTAAGGGGGTGTTCACTGGTAAAGGAAGCTTTGTCAGGATCATCAACTCGGTCATCGGCAAGCTGGTATATGAGAACGGCAAGCCCCAAAAAGACGCGGAGGATAACTACGTCGTCGAAAAAGACACCGGTGCCTTCAGTGGCGGTAATGGCGCAGATGCCATCGGCAACGGCTCACAGGGCACGGGTGCTGGCAGCAAGAACTCCACGGTGACCATTGAGAAGTCTATTGTGACAAAGGATAATGTTCCCCATAAGCATGATAGAAATCGTATAAATTGGAAAACGACGACACCGGCTACCTGCACGACACCCGGCAAACAAGAGGGAGAATGCATGGAGTGCGGTGATACTCTGACGAAAACTATTCCGGCGACCGGGCATACCTACAAGGATACTGTCGTTGCACCTACCTGCACGGAGCAGGGTTACACGTTGCATACCTGTGGCAAGTGTGGCGATGAATACAAGGATACTTACACCAACGCCCTCAACCACCAGTACACCGTGTTCAAAGAGCACAAAGACCCCACCTGCACCGAGGACGGTTATGACTTGTACAAGTGCTCCCGCTGTGATGTCACTGAAAAGAAGAACAAAGTAAAGGCTTCCGGCCATAAGTGGAAAACGGTGAAGGTGGATGCCACCTGTACCAAGGATGGCTATACCGAAGAAGTCTGCGAGAACTGCGATGCAGTGCAGAACCATGTGGACATCAAGGCGAATGGCCACCATTATGTGGATACTGTTGTCGAGCCTACCTGCACAGAGGGTGGTTATACCGTCCACACCTGCGACAAGTGCAAGGACAGCTATACCGACAACAAGACCGCTTCCCTCGGCCATGACATGACCGGTGAGTGGAAAGTCGTCCGTGAGGCCACTTATGACGCTCCCGGCGAAGAGATCACCTACTGCAAGCGTGGCTGCGGCCACTCCGAGTCCCGCGAAATTCCGCAGCTGGTGCGTGACGACGGCGATGATAACAGTGTAGATAATGTTGTCACCATCGATACCGCTCTCCGCGTGGTGGACAGTTCCGGCATCGATATCCTCCACGACGCAGCTGGTTCAGGTGGGCAGTGTGCTCTATATTGAGGCAAAGGAAGAAGACTCCGCCGCTGTGCAGGGCGTCCTGCGTGACCTCTCGGCCCTGATAGCAAACGACATCCAGACCATCGTGTTCACGACGAGCAGCCGCACCTCTACCATCCGTCTGGCCGAGGTGGTGGTGCTTGGCACCGCTGAGACTCCCTTCGAGCTGAGCCACAACGGCGGTTCGGCCACCCTCACTGTGGGTGTAGCAGACCATAGCGAGCTTATCCACTAAATAGCTATCTCCCAGAGCGGAGGGCTCCGCATCCCTCCGTTCTGTCCCTAAAGAAAATCCCCCGGCACGTTCCGCATCGTGCCGGGGGATTTTTTTTGCGCAGTGATTCAGTGACGGCCGAGGCAGGCCGCGAGGTCGGCCTCCGGGGTGGTGGTAGGCTTGAGGTCGTATTTCTCCTGTAGGACGGCGGCCACGCCCGGGGAGAGGAAGGCCGGGAGGGTCGGTCCGAGACGGATGCCCCGGATGCCCAGCGCCAGCAGGGCCATGAGGACGCAGACGGCTTTCTGCTCGAACCAGCACAGGATGATGGACAGCGGCAGCTCGTTCACCGAGCAGCCAAAGGCGTCCGCCAGCGCCAGCGCGATCTGGATGGCGCTGTAGGCGTCGTTGCACTGGCCCACGTCGAGGATGCGGGGCAG
>CALGHW010000122.1 GCA_937916075.1 uncultured Prevotella sp. | reverse complement strand
AACCGCCATTGCGCCTACTGTGCCATACCCATCATGACCGGAAGCCACAAGAGTCGGCCGATGGAGGAAATCCTTGACGAGGTGCGCTCTCTGGTGGCCAACGGCACCAAGGAACTGCAGGTTATCGCACAGGAACTGACTTACTATGGCGTGGACCTTGACGGGAAACAGCATATCGCCGAACTCATCGACAGCATTGCCGATATTCCGGGCGTGGAGTGGATTCGGTTGCATTACGCCTATCCGGCACACTTCCCGTGGGAGCTGCTGACCGTGATGCGCGAGCGCCCCAATGTATGCAAATATCTGGACATCGCCTTGCAGCATGTGTCAGACCATATGCTGGGCCGCATGCAACGCCATTGCACCAAGGAGGAAACTTACCAATTGGTGGAGCGACTGCGCCGCGAGGTGCCGGGCATTCATATCCGTACCACCCTGATGGTGGGATTCCCGGGCGAGACAGAGGAGGATTTTGCAGAACTGGTGGCGTTTACCAAATGGGCACGCTTCGAGCGTATGGGTGCTTTTGCTTATTCGGAAGAGGACGGCACCTATTCGGCCGAGCATTATGAGGATGATGTGCCGCCAGAGGTCAAAGAGCAACGGCTGGACCGCCTGATGCGCATACAGCAGAATATCAGCGCCGAGGGGGAGGGTGCCAAGGTGGGGCAGGTCATGCGGGTCATCATCGACCGCAAGGAGGGCGACTACTATGTGGGACGCACAGAGTTTTGCTCACCGGAAGTAGACCCCGAGGTGCTTATTCCCGCAGAAGAAAAGGCGCTGGCCATAGGCGAGTTCTACCAAGTGAGGATGACAGGAGCCGAAGAGTTTGACCTCTATGGCACGGTCGTATCTTGACGCTATGTGAGATTGACGGGCTGACGTGAACAAAAAAACGGAAAGGCTGACATGAACAACAAGGATTTTATCTCAGAACTGTCCGCCAGAACGGGATATACCCAGGCGGACACCCAACGGATAACCACGGCTGTCATCAACGTGATGGCCGACTATTTCCAAGAAGGGACCAACATCTCGGTGGCTGACTTCGGAAGTTTTGAAATCAAGAAGAAGATGGAACGTGTGATGGTGAATCCCACGACACAGAAGCGGATGCTCGTACCGCCCAAACTGGTATTGACATTCAAGCCTGTGGATGAATGGAAGGAAAAAGTAAAAAACAGTCCGACGGACAAAGAATAGGCATGGAAACAAGTACAGTAAGGAATCTCACAGACTTGCTCGACGGAAGAATCAAACTGGAGACTGCCGACAGGGAGGAATTTGTCAGGGAGATGTTTGCCGTCATACGACAGGGAATTGAACGCGACCGGATTGTGAAAATCAAGGGCCTGGGAACATTCAAGATGGTGGATGTGGATGCCCGCGAGAGCGTAAGCGTCAATAGCGGAGAACGGGTGCTCATCGGAAGTCACGGAAAAATATCATTTACGCCAGATGCCACGATGAAGGAACTGGTAAACAGGCCTTTCTCACAGTTTGAGACAGTCGTGCTGAATGATGGGGTGGTGTTTCAAGACGAAGAACAACCGGATACAGAGGATGCCGGATTCGCAGAGCGTGACGTGCCTGAAGCCACACCTGAGGCTGAGACGGATGAAACATCTAAGGCGTCCGAATCATCTAAAACGGATGTATTGGACGATTTAGCTCAATCATCCGAACCTCTTGAATCGGCTGAACCTGTTGAATCATCTGCTCCGACAAAAACGAACGAGCCAACTGAAACGAAAGAACAGGCTGAAACCGTAATACTTGAAGAGAAGCTTCCGCAAGCAGAACTTCAT
>CALGHW010000121.1 GCA_937916075.1 uncultured Prevotella sp. | reverse complement strand
CAACCACCAAGGTGACTGGCTCTAAGACTACCCATTTGCGGGGCTAACGCACCCCGTATAGTTGCCTAATTTCCGACAACGAGTTAAAAGCTATTGGGAGGATATCATATACACGCGCTGTTACAGACAACCCGCCTTCGATATTCGGAAACAAAAAAAGGAGTCACGCCAAAGCGTAACTCCTTTTTCGATGTAGCGGGGGTGGGACCCGAACCCACGACCTCCGGATTATGAATCCGACGCTCTAACCAGCTGAGCTATCCCGCCATCGTTTGATTTGCGGATGCAAAGGTAATACTTATTTTTGGATTCACAAAATTTTTTTATGAAAAATATTCAGTTCTCGCTGTTTTTTCGTATTTTTGTACCGTCTAAGTTGTTTCAACAAGATGCGAGCAGAATACGGACCCTATATATAATAAGGTATAATGAAGAGCAGAATTAAAATCACGATAGAGTATCCACTGATGACCAAGTCGCCAGGCATCGTGTGGAGCCTTATCAGCAATGCGGCCGGACTCCAGAAATGGATAGCCAACTATGTGACCGAAGACGGGCCACACATGACCTTCACCTGGGGAGAGGCATGGACTGAACAAGACACCCACACATCTCTGATATTAGAAAAGAAGAAGAACCAGTATATCCGAATGAAATGGGACTATATAGAAGAGGATTACGCATACTGGGAAATGAGAATAGAGCAAAGCGAGATGACCGGTAACCTAAACCTGGTGGTTACAGACTACGCCTACCCCGACGACACCGACTATCTGCACGACCTGTGGGACGACAATCTGAGCCGGCTCCACCAAATCAGCGGTCTGTAGACCACAAAGCCAAAACTAAAAAACTAAAAAACTATAAGTCAAACGCACGTTCTCTGATTTTTTTATACTAATTTTGCAGACTGACAATAAACGACCATGTTCCGCATCAAGAAATTAGACATATTCATAGCCAAGCAGTTCGGCCTGCTGTTTATCGGAACTTTCTTCATCTGTCAGTTTGTGCTGATGATGCAGTTCCTCTGGCGGTACGTTGACGACCTCATCGGAAAGGGCCTGTCCATGCAGATTCTCGCCCAGTTTTTCTGGTACATGGGGCTCATGCTCATGCCACAGGCTTTCCCGCTGGCCATCCTGCTGTCGTCGCTGATTACGTTTGGCAATCTGGGCGAGAGCTCTGAGCTGACAGCCATCAAGGCGGCCGGCATTTCCCTGATGCAGGCCATGCGGTCACTGATAGTCATCGTGAGCATCATCGCCTGCTGCTCTTATTATTTCCAGGATGTGATAGGCCCCGAGGCCAACAAGTCGTTCGCCCAGCTGCTGCTGTCGATGAAACAGAAAAGCCCCGAACTGGAAATACCGGAAGGCATCTTTTACGACGGCATCCCCAACACCAACCTGTATGTGCAGAAGAAAGACCTGAACACAGGCAAGCTCTACGGCATCATGATTTACCGCATCAACGGCAGCTATGAGGACGCCGCCATCATCCTGGCCGACTCGGGCATGCTCCAGTCCACAGCCGAAAAGAAGCACCTGCTGCTCAACCTCTACAGCGGCGAATGGTTTGAGAACATGCAGTCGCAAGACCTGGCCGGAAGCGCCAGCGTGCCCTACCGGCGGGAGACCTTTGCCGCCAAGCGCATCGTGCTCGACTTCGATGGAGGCTTCAACATGGCCGACGTGGCGGGCATCGCCTCCGACGCCCGCTCCAAGAGCATGGCCAAAATCCACCATGACCTCGACTCCATACGCCAGTTCAACGACAGCGTGGGCCACTCCTTCTACAACATGGCCCAACGGTCTACCTACTACCGGCCGTCCTTGCCCAAGGCCGACTCTCTAAAAGCCGTGCGGGAGGCGCGGGCCGACAAGGTGAACATCGACTCCGCCTTTGCCCGGATGGACAACGACGCCAAGCAGAAAGCCGTGACGGCCGCACTGAACAACATCCAGATGGACGGCATGGACATCGGCATGAAAGGCGACTACACCAAGTCGCTCGACCGCATGGAACGCACCCACGAGATTGAGGCCATCAACAAGATTTCGGTATCGCTCTCGTGCCTGATATTCTTCTTCATCGGCGCACCATTGGGCGCCATCATCCGCAAGGGCGGACTGGGCGTGCCGGTCATTATCTCGGTGTTCGTGTTCATCGTGTATTACATCTTTGAGAACTCCGGCATGCGCATGGCCCGCGA
The DNA here is from genome assembly GCA_937916075.1 of uncultured Prevotella sp. Lineage (GTDB taxonomy): Bacteria > Bacteroidota > Bacteroidia > Bacteroidales > Bacteroidaceae > Prevotella. Next base: position 528 of record CALGHW010000121.1, on the reverse strand, counting down.
CGGCAACTGGACGGTATGGTTCGGCAAGTGGATATCCACCGCCGTGCTCACCCCGCTGGCAGTCTTCTTCACCTACAAGGCCAACAAGGACTCCACCGTATTCAACGTGGACCTATACAAGCACATCCTGTTCTCCATGCTCGGCATACGGACCAAGCGGCACATCTACAAGAAGGAGGTCATCATCAACGACCCCGACTATGCCGCCGACGCGCAGGCCCTGACACACATCTGCGACGACGTGCGCACCTACTCGAGAGAGCACAAGCTGCTCCATGCGCCCAGTCCCGTCAAGGTGTTCTTCCGGGAAGGCGACGACCAGCGCATCCAGGAAATCAACGAAGAGCTGGAACGGGTCATCGAAGACCTGTCGAACACCAAGGACCGCTTTATCCTGGCCGACCTCAACACTTACCCCGTGATAGCCACCCACGCCCACACCCGTCCGTTCAAGCGTCGCTGGCTCAATGCCGCCACGGGCATCGTGCTCCCGGCCGGCATCTTCTTCTACCTCCGGATGTGGCGGTT
>CALGHW010000120.1 GCA_937916075.1 uncultured Prevotella sp. | reverse complement strand
TGGAGATTGTCAAGGCGGTCGATTTGGGAAGTGAGTCTATTGACAACGGACAGGTGGTGTATCTGCGGCAATATACCCTCACGTCGTTTGATGGAAAATTGTATTATTTGCCACCTTTTACGGTTAAAGTAGACGGGAAACCGTATCAGAGCAAGAGCTTGGCCTTGAAGGTGTTGGAGGTGGATGTGGATACAGCCAATGTGGAAAAATACTTCGGTCCGCAGGACGTGCAGGACAATCCTTTTGAGTGGGCCGACTGGTCACCGCTCTTTTGGTCATCGGTTCTGATGCTGCTGTTGGCCACGGTAGGTGCCTATCTCTATATCCGGCTGCGCCAGGGCAAGCCCGTGGTGACCCCCCGCCTGAAGATAGTACACCGGCTCTTGCCCCACCAGAAAGCTATGAAGGAGATAGAGCAAATCAAGGCCGAGGGCATGAGCACAAAGGAAGACCCCAAGGCTTATTACACCAGGCTGACAGATACCTTGCGCAAGTATATCCAGGAGCGATATGGATTTAATGCCATGGAGATGACCTCTACCGAGATTATCCATCATCTGACACAGGCCGGTGACACCCAGGCACTCGGCGAGCTGACCACCCTGTTTCGTACAGCCGACCTTGTAAAGTTTGCCAAATACTCAACACTCATCAATGAGAACGACATGAATCTGGTGTCGGCCATCGAGTTTATCAATTCCACCAAGATAGAGAATCAGCCTGCTGAGCAGGTCGTAAAGCCACAACTGTCTGAAGAAGAACTTCATACAGTAAAGACACGCCATGCGCTCAAGGCCGTTATCGGGGTCGTTGCCGTCGCCTCCGTGGCATTGCTCGTCTATGTCATTTATGGCGTATATCAGTTGATGCAGTAATCAAAAAGAATAAGAATCGATAACAATGGAATTTGCCAACAAAGAATATTTCTTCTTACTGTTACTCATCATACCTTATATAATATGGTATGTGATGTACAGGAAAAAGTCGGAGCCAACCCTGCGGATGGGCGACACATTCGCTTTCCGCTATGCGCCCAAGAGCTGGAAGGTGCGCCTGATGCCGCTTCAGCCTTTGCTCCGCATCATGGCTTTTGTACTGCTCGTGACGGCACTGGCCCGGCCACAAACCCAAAATTCATGGAAAAACAAGTCGGTGGAGGGCATTGATATCATGTTGGCCATGGATGTGTCTACCTCCATGCTGGCAGAAGACCTCAAACCCAACCGTATTGAAGCCGCCAAGCAGGTGGCTGCCGAGTTTATCTCCGGGCGTCCCAACGACAATATCGGACTGACCATCTTTGCCGGAGAGGCTTTCACCCAGTGTCCGATGACGACCGACCATACTTCTCTGTTGAACCTGCTGCAGAACGTGCGTACCGACATCGCGGCCCGCGGACTGATTCAGGATGGTACGGCCATCGGTATGGGACTGGCCAATGCCGTGAGTAGACTGAAAAGTTCCAAAGCCAAGAGCAAGGTGGTCATTCTCCTGACCGACGGTAGCAACAACATGGGTGACTTGTCGCCCATGACATCGGCGGAAATAGCCAGGAGCCTGGGCATCCGGGTGTACACTATCGGTGTGGGTACCAATAAGGTGGCTCCTTATCCAATGCCTGTGGGCGGTGGCGTGCAGTATGTCAACATACCGGTAGAGATAGACACCAAGACGCTGAGCGATATTGCCTCTGCCACGGAAGGCGACTTCTATCGGGCCACCAATACAGCAGAGCTCCACCGCATCTACAAAGAGATTGACCAGTTGGAGAAATCCAAGCTCAATGTCACACGTTTCAGTAAAAAATATGATGCTTATCAGCCTTTCGCCATTGCGGCGGCCTTATTGTTGCTGCTGGAGATGCTGTTGCGCGTCACCCTGTTTAGGAGAATCCCTTAATGATTGGAAGGAGAAAACGTTATGTTCAGATTTGAAGATCCCGCCTATTTATATTTGCTCGTACTGATACCAGTACTGGCCCTCTTACGTTTTGTCATGCAGTGTGGACGCAGGCGCAAGCTGAAGCGGCTGGGTGACATGGAAATGCTCCGGCAGCTGATGCCCGACGTGTCTCGCTGGCGGCCAGGAGTCAAGTTCTGGCTGTTGGCGGCCGCACTGGCCTTGCTGATTGTGATGATAGCCCGTCCGCAGATGGGGACAAAGGTGAGCAATGAGAAGCGTTCCGGCATAGAGACCGTCATTGCCATGGACATCAGCAACTCTATGCTGGCAGAGGACGTGGCGCCCAGCCGCTTAGACCGTGCCAAGATGATGGTGGAGAATCTGGTAGATAATTTCTCGGACGACAAGATTGGGCTGATTGTCTTTGCCGGCGATGCCTTCGTACAATTGCCCATCACGAGTGACTATGTGTCAGCCAAGATGTTTCTTAGTGACATCACGCCGTCCATGATTGCCACCCAAGGTACAGATATTGCCCATGCCGTTGACATGGCCTCCCACAGCTTCACCCAGCAGGACGGCATCGGCCGGGCCATCATCGTCATCACCGACGGAGAGGACCATGAGGGGGGAGCGGTAGAGGCCGCACAGGCCGCCAAAAAAGCTGGTATGCGTGTCTTTGTGCTGGGTATCGGTTCGCCCCAGGGCGCGCCGGTCCCCGACGGAAACGGAGGCTACATGAAGGATGCGTCCGGCAATACGGTCATGTCAGCCCTGAACGAGGATATGTGTCGCCAGATAGCCCAGGCAGGCGGTGGCGCCTATATCCATGTGGACAACAA
>CALGHW010000119.1 GCA_937916075.1 uncultured Prevotella sp. | reverse complement strand
ATCATGCGCTTGGTCTTCTGGTCGAGCCATGAGGAGTAGTTGCCCTTCCAGGGGATGCCCTCGCCGCGGTCCAGCTCGAGAATCCATTCACTCACGTCGTCCAGGAAGTAGCGGTCGTGGGTGACGGCAATCACCGTGCCCTCATACTGTTGCAAGTGTTGCTCGAGCCAGTCGATGCTTTCGGCGTCGAGGTGGTTGGTGGGCTCGTCGAGCAGCAGCACGTCGGGCTTCTGGAGCAGCAGTCGGCAGAGGGCCACCCGTCGGCGTTCGCCTCCCGAGAGGTGGGTCACGGGCGAGTCGCCGGCCGGACAGCGCAGGGCGGCCATGGCCCGGTCGAGCTTGGAGTCCATATTCCATGCGTCGGTGGCGTCGATGATGTCCTGCACCTCAGCCTGGCGCTGCATCAGCTTGTCCATCTTGTCGGCGTCCGAGTAATACTCTTCCAGCCCGAACTTCTGGTTGATTTCCTCATATTCAGCCAGTGCGTCATACACGTGCTGCACGCCCTCCATCACGTTTTCCTTCACCGTCTTCTGCTCGTCGAGCGGAGGGTCCTGTGGCAGATAGCCCACGCTGTAGCCCGGGCTCCACACCACGTCGCCCTGGGTGGGCTGCTCGATGCCGGCGATGATTTTCATGAGGGTGGACTTGCCGGCGCCGTTCAGACCGATGATGCCTATCTTTGCGCCATAGAAGAACGAGAGGTAGATGTTCTTCAGGATTTGTTTCTGGTTTTGTGGGATAATCTTGGATACACCCACCATGGAGAAGATAACCTTCTTGTCGTCTACTGTTGCCATAATATCGTTTGTTTTGCTTGATTGTCAGATGTCGGCAGCTGGCGGAGGACTGACGTTTATATATAATATAAGGTAGAGATTCATGGTTGTCTTGGCAGTCCTGCCCTGAGGCGGGGCGTGTCCCGTCATGCCTGTTGCAAAGTTAACTTAAAAAAATGAGGGGGCAAAATAAAATGCTGTCATATTTCGCGTTAACCGGCCGGAATCAGGCGAGAAAATGTCCAGTCTTAGAGCCGGCCACCAAGGTGAGCGGAGTAGGCCACCAAGGTGACCTGCATGGGCCACCAAGGTGAGCGGTACCGACCACCAAGGTGGCCGGCTCTAAAGATGCCTGAATCGACGGCTAATCCGTCCTGTTTCCGCAGCTGGTCTGGGCTGTTCTCGTGCCAATCAATTCCTTTCGGCCTCTCGGTAGTCGCACAGCCCGCAACACTCCTTCTTCGGAGCTGGACATACAGGCCAAAATAGGGCCAAAATCATACCCGATTAATTTTGAACGCCTTCTTGCTAAAATAATTAAATTGTTTTGCCGTCAGCCCTTTTTACATTACCTTTGCAGCCATTATGGGAAGAAGACTCAAGAAGAAATACAAGCGCATATTATATGGTATTATTATCGTGGCGGCCGGTGTTATCGTGCTGCCGCGCAAGTGCAGTTGTTCCTCGTGCTCGTCAGACAAGGCTGGGAAGGAGGCGGCGGAAGCTCCCCGGAAGCACCTCAACGACAGCTTGACCAACAGCCTGTCAGACTGTGCCGGCCTGGCCGAGATGGACTCCACTGTCAAGAAGTATTTGCGCCGGTGGGAAATCAACGGCGCCCAGCTGGCTATCTCGCGGGGCGACTCGCTGGTCTATGCCAAGGGATTCGGCTGGGCCGACAGGGAGCGTGGCGAGCGTATGGAGCCGTCGCACATCATGCGTATCGCCTCCGTGTCCAAACTGGTGACGGCCGTGGGCGTAATGAGGCTGCAGGAGATGGGACGGCTGCGCCTGTCGGACAAGGTGTTCGGGCCCAAGGGCATCCTCAACGACACGGCATACACCAACGCCATCCGCGACCAGCGCTACTTCGACATCACCGTCGACCAGCTGCTCCGCCACAAGGCTGGCTTCACCAATTATGCCGGCGACCCGATGTTCTCCACCCGCTATATCATGATGCAGAACCATCTCGCCACACCGCCCGACCACGACGCCTTGCTGCGGATTGTGTTGCGCCGCCATCTGGGCTACACGCCC
>CALGHW010000118.1 GCA_937916075.1 uncultured Prevotella sp. | reverse complement strand
TGCCACAACTGCCAGCTACTGCCTGGAGGTGGATCGGACAATGACTTGGCGGCCAAGATATGGAACCGTAAAAAACGGATTCTGACCGACCACAACATCCATTTTGTGACCTGTAGTCACTGGCTGGAGAACTTGGCCAAACAGAGCGCCTTGCTGACAGGACAGGACATCACCTGCATCCCGAATGCCATCGACACACATATCTTTTATCCCAACGACAAGAAAGAGGCACGCATGGTGGCCGGACTGCCGCTCGACAAGCACATCATCTTGTTTGTATCCCAACGGGTGACCGACAAGCGTAAGGGAATGGACTATTTTGTGGAAGCCGTCAACGATCTGGCGGAGCGTTTCCCCGAAATGAAAGAGAATACGGGCATCGCCATTCTCGGAGGCCATGCGGAGGATATCGTCGAACGGCTTTCGCTACCCGTCTATCCACTGGGCTATGTGAGCGACGAGAAGAAAATCGTGAATGTATATAATTCCGCCGACCTTTTCGTATTACCGTCGCTCGAAGACAACCTGCCCAACACGCTCATGGAAGCCATGGCCTGCGGAGTACCGTGTGTGGGGTTCAAGGTAGGCGGCATCCCTGAAATGATCGACCACCGCAAAAATGGCTATGTGGCAACCCTGCGCGACGCCAAGGACCTGGCCAACGGTATCCACTGGGTGCTGTATGAGACCGACTACGCCAAGCTCCGGCAAGAGGCCATACGGAAAGTCAACATATGCTACTCACAACATAGTGTCAGCATGAAATATATCGAAGTGTATAACCAGGCTATTGCCTTTAGACGTTACAAGTTATGATTCTTTTCTCTGTCATCACCATCACCTACAATGCGGAAGCCGCCTTGCCACGCACCGTGGACAGCATACTCCAGCAAACTTATCCGCATATTGAACATATTATCATAGACGGCGCCTCGACCGACAACACGCTCGACATCGCCAAAGACTACCAGCAGCGTTCTTATGCCGCTGACAACGGACACGAGGTGCGCATCATCTCGGAACCTGACAACGGACTGTATGACGCCATGAACAAAGGACTGAAAATGGCCTCCGGCAACTATGTGGTGTTCATGAATGCCGGCGACTTCTACCACGCACCGACCGTCATCGAGCAAATGGTAAAAAAAGCGCAGTTGGAAACCGTGCGGCCACTGCCTGCCATCCTCTATGGCAACACGGACATCGTGGACAACGACGGCAAGTTTATCGGCCACCGGCGTCTTGCTCCCCCAGAACACCTTACATGGCGTTCGTTCCGGAATGGAATGCTCGTATGCCATCAGTCCTTCTACGCCCGGACGGATATTGCCCGCCATATTCCTTATGACCTGCACTACCACTATTCGGCTGATATTGACTGGTGCATTCGTATCATGAAGGAGGCCGAACGCCAACGGCTTCCCATCACCAATATCCACGCCACGCTCACCAACTACACCCAAGAAGGACAAACAACGCGTCATCACAAAGAGTCACTCCATGAGCGTTTCCGCATCATGTGCCAATATTACGGAACCCTCAGCACCTTCCTGATGCACGGATGGTTTGCCATCCGCTCCATCTTCAAATAAAAAAAGACATCTCTGAAAATCTCTGATGGCATCTCTTGCATAAGGGGCAGGTCTTTTAAAAGACATTTTACCCAAGCAAGAAATGCCATCTTTTTAATCCTGATACATCAGCCGCTGTCTATGTAATTCCCACTATTAGGGCTTACTCGGGACTTGTCCCATTAGGCAATGCTCATGCCGAGCATACCAAAATGGGGGTACAGGGATGCATGATGCAATCCCTATACCCCCATTCTCAAAACGGCAGGATCAATTGGCCATCTCGGAAATAAACTTGATACGCACCAAGCGGATTTCCTCTTCCGAATAGTCCTCGCCCAGCTCATCAAGAGCGGCTTCCATGTCATCGGTCTCCGACTCACGGAAGTATTCGTAAATATCGTCCACATGGTCCTCGTCCATCACGTCGTCCAGGAAATAGTCTATATTGAGTTTGGTACCCGAATAGACAATGGCATCCAGCTCGTCGAGCAGCTCCTCAAAGTCGATGCCCTTGGCATTGGCGATGTCGTCAAGGGCCACCTGGCGGTCGATGCTCTGGATGATGCTGACCTTGAGCATGGATTTCTTGGCCACCGTGCGCACCCGGAGGTCGGCCTGGCGCTCAATGTCATTGTCCTCACAATAACGTTTGATAAGACTGACAAACTCCTTGGCATAAGGTTGACGGAGTTTGCCCTCACCCACGCCCTGAATGTTGTGCAACTCTTCGAGCGTGACAGGATACTCGGTGGCCATCTGCTCGATAGACACATCCTGGAAGATGACATAAGGCGGACGCTCCATCTTTTGGGCCACCCGCTTGCGCAAGTCCTTCAACATGGCGCAGAGTGCGGGGTCGAGGGCGCTGGTAATGCCTTCGCCCTCTGCCAGGGAATCTTCCTCGCTGATGTAATCGTGGTCCTCCACAATCTGGAACGACTGGGGATGCTTCATGAAGGCGCGTCCGGCCGACGTGATTTTCAGCAGTCCGTAGTTTTCCACGTCCTTCTTCAGATAGCCGGCAATCAAGGCTTGCCGTATCAGCGGTTGCCATATCTTCTCATTGTCATCCTCACCCGAACCGAAAAGCTCATGGTTCTGGTGCTTGTGGGCAATAATCTCGTCGGTCTCACGCCCCATGATAAAGTCGATGATATAGTCAGCCCGGAAGTTCTCCTTGATGCCCTTGATGGCGTTCAAGGCAATCACAAGCTGCGGGCCAGCCTCTATTTTCTTTTTGGGATGGAGACAGTTGTCGCAGTTGTGACAATTGTCCTGCTCATAGTCCTCTCCGAAATAGTGGAGCAACATCTTGCGCCGGCAAACGGACGACTCGGCATAGGCCGCGGTCTCCTGGAGGAGTTGCCGCCCGATGTCTTGCTCTGCCACCGGCTTGCCTTCCATGAATTTGTCCAGCTTCTGGAGATCCTTGCGGGAATAGAAGGTGATGCAGAGGCCTTCGCCACCGTCACGGCCCGCACGGCCTGTCTCCTGATAGTAGCCTTCCAGGCTTTTGGGAATGTCGTAGTGGATGACAAAGCGCACATCAGGCTTGTCAATGCCCATGCCGAAGGCTATGGTGGCCACAATGACATCTATCTTCTCCATGAGGAAGTCGTCCTGTGTCTGTGAGCGTGTGGCCGAGTCGAGACCGGCGTGATAAGGCGCGGCCTTGATTTCGTTGGCCTTCAGGATGGCAGCCAGCTCTTCCACCTTTTTCCGCGACAGACAGTAGATGATGCCGCTCTTGCCGGGGTGTTGCTTGATAAACTTGATGACATCCTTGTCCACATTCTGCGTCTTGGGACGCACCTCGTAATAGAGATTGGGGCGATTGAAGGAGCTCTTGAACTCGCGTGCCTCCGCGATGCCCAGATTTTTCTTGATGTCGGTGCGCACCTTGTCGGTAGCCGTGGCCGTAAGGGCGATGACAGGGGCATTGCCTATCTCGCTGATGATGGGCCGGATGCGGCGGTATTCAGGACGGAAATCGTGTCCCCATTCAGAGATACAGTGAGCCTCGTCGACAGCATAAAAGGATATTTTCACCGTCTTGAGGAACTCCACGTTGTCTTCCTTGGTGAGGGACTCGGGCGCCACATACAGCAGTTTGGTGCGTCCTTCGCGGATGTCCTTCCGGACACGGTCTATGGAGGCCTTGTTGAGCGACGAATTGATGTAGTGGGCCACACCTTCCACGTCACTCAAACTGGTGATAAAGTCCACCTGGTTTTTCATCAGTGCTATCAGGGGTGATATCACGATGGCCGTCCCTTCCATCAGCAAGGACGGCAGCTGGTAACAGAGTGACTTGCCGCCCCCGGTGGGCATGAGCACGAAGGTGTCGTTGCCGTCGAGCAGGTTGCGGATGATGGCTTCCTGGTCACCCTTGAACTTATCAAAGCCGAAATACTTCTTCAGCGCTTTCGTCAGGTTCACATTCTCTGTCATTCGATTTTCGGTTTAGGATATGGTAGGATTAAGATTCCAGTTTCTGCAGGTGAGACTTGTCCAGCTGGCGCTGGGCATAGTCGAGCGTCACCTCGAAGGTTTTCACCTTCTGCGACGGTATCTCAAACATGGCATCGGTCATGATGCTCTCCACGATGGAACGGAGTCCGCGGGCCCCCAGCTTATATTCGATGGCCTTGGCCACAATCAAGTCGAGCGCCTCCTTGCTGAAGGTGAGCTTGATGCCGTCCATGGCAAAAAGCTTGACGTATTGCTTGATGATGGAGTTCTTGGGTTCCGAAAGGATACGCCGCAGAGCGTCGCCGTCAAGAGGATTAAGATAGGTGAGCACGGGCAGACGGCCGATAATCTCAGGAATGAGGCCAAACGACTTGAGGTCTTGCGGAAGGATATACTTCATCAGGTCGCTCTTGTCTATCTTGCGGGTGTTTTGCACAGAGTTGTAACCCACCACGTGCGTGTTGAGACGCTGGGCTATCTTGCGCTCGATACCGTCGAAGGCACCGCCGCAGACAAAGAGGATATTGCGGGTGTCCACATGGATGTACTCCTGGTCTGGATGCTTGCGGCCTCCCTGTGGCGGGACATTGACCATGGTGCCCTCCAAGAGCTTGAGCAGTCCTTGCTGAACTCCCTCTCCGCTCACATCGCGGGTGATGGAAGGATTGTCGGCCTTGCGGGCTATCTTGTCAATCTCATCGATGAAGACGATGCCCCGTTCGGCGGCAGCCACATTATAGTCGGCCACCTGAAGCAGGCGCGAGAGGATGCTTTCCACGTCCTCGCCCACATAACCGGCCTCGGTGAACACGGTGGCGTCCACGATGGTGAACGGCACGTCGAGCAACTTGGCGATGGTGCGGGCAAGGAGGGTCTTGCCGGTACCGGTACTTCCCACCATGATGATGTTACTCTTCTCGATCTCCACGCCATCGTCGTCCTTGGGTTGCTGCAGGCGCTTGTAGTGGTTGTATACGGCCACAGACAGGTAGCGCTTGGCCTCGTCCTGCCCGATGACATACTCGTCAAGATAAGCCTTGATTTCCATCGGCTTTGGCACTTGTTTCAACTGGAATTTCTCTTCCTTTTCCTGCTTTCCGGCGTCAAGCAGGCCCGACTGTTTCACAATTTGGTAAGCCTGGGTGGCGCAGTCGTCGCAGATATAGCCATTGATACCCGTAATGAGCAGGCGGACGTCCTTCTCGCCCCGTCCGCAGAAGCTACATACTTTCTTCATTACTTGTCTGTCAGGTTATCGTTTTTTCTTGTCAACACATTGTCTATCATGCCATACTCCTTGGCCTCGTCGGCTGTCATCCAGTAGTTGCGGTCGGAATCGTTCCACACCTTGTCGTAGGGGGTGTGTGAGTGTTCGGAGATGATGGTATAGAGCTCTTTTTTGAATTTCATGATTTCCTTGGCCTCAATCTCGATGTCGGAAGCCTGTCCTTGCACACCGCCCAGGGGCTGGTGTATCATCACACGGCTGTGGGGCAGCGCCGAACGCTTGCCTTCCGTGCCCGACACGAGCAATACGGCGGCCATCGAAGCGGCCATGCCCGTACAGATGGTGGCCACGTCGCTGGAAATAAACTGCATGGTGTCATAGATGCCCAAACCGGCTGTGACACTGCCGCCGGGCGAATTGAGATAGATGGAGATGTCCTTGCCCGAGTCTACGGAATCGAGATAGAGCAACTGGGCCTGCAGGGTGTTGGCCGTGTAATCGTCTATCTGGGTGCCGAGGAAGATGATGCGGTCCATCATCAAGCGGGAGAACACATCCATCTGGGTAACGTTGAGCTGACGCTCCTCAAGAATATACGGATTGAGATACTGGTTCTGGGCGCTTACAACCTCATCGAACACCAATCCATTGATGCCCAAATGCTTGGTAGCATATTTTCTGAAATCGTTCATCATGTAATCTTGTCTTCTTTTGATATTTTGTGTATATGAAAAAGGAGGTTATCGACCTTTTTCATTTGTTCCTTGGAACAAAATTAATAAAAAAAGTCGATAACCTCCTTATTTTATAGAGGTTTTTATCTAAAAAGATATTATTTTTCCTGCATCATTTTGTTGAAGTCTTCCAAAGAGATAGACTTCTCATTGAGTTTCACTACCTTCTTCAGGGCCTCTGACAGCTTCACATCCACAGCGCGGTCTACGAGTCCGTCGATGTTCTTGTTGTTCTTCAGCATCTGCTCGGCATACTGCTCGATATACTCCTCGGGCACGTTGGCCATGCCGTACTGGGCGAACTGGATACGTGTGGCCTGCATGGCAACCTCTTTCACGTCGTTGTTGTCCACCTTAATCTCGTTGGCAGCCACGAGCTGCTCCTTGATGAGGTGCCACTTGAGCTCCTCGATGCTGGCAGCATAATTGTCGTCAACAAACTTCTGACCCTTGTCCTTGTTGTTGTTGAGCATAATCTTCTTCATCAGCTCGTCGGGGAAGGTCAACTCGCCCACCTTGTTCTCCAAATACTTGCGAACGTCGAGCATGAACTTGTAGTCCTGGTCGCTCTCCAGCTGCTCCTTGATGCCGTCCTTGATCTTCTGGCGGAAATCAGCCTCGTCCTTCACCTCGTCCTTGCCGAACACCTCGTCGAAGAGTTCCTGGTTTACCTCGGCCTTCACGAAACGTGAAACCTCGGTCACGAGATAAGTGAAATCAGAAGTCATCTCGGCTGCCTTCTCCTTGTCAATCTTCAGCAGTGACATCAGCTCGGCCTCGCCCTCGGGATAAGCCTTCTTGGGGTTGAACGTGATAACGCTACCCACCTTGGCCTCGTTGAAGAGGTTCTTCTGCTCGTCTACTTTGATGTACTCAGGCATCAGCACGGCGCCTTCTACTACCACACCGTCTTCCTTGGCGTTGCCATCGGCGTCAAGCTCGCGGAGGTCGCCCTTGAGCATGTCGTTCTGGGCGGCGTCGTAAGCGTCTACCTTGTCATAGTGGCCGGCACGCGACTGGAACATCTCCACCTGCTGGTCGATAATCTTGTCGTCCACGTCGATGGTGTAATAATCAATGGTGTCGTCGCCAGTCAGCTCGGCCTTGAACTCGGGAGCCACAGCGATGTCGAACACGAAAGTGAAAGGACCATCACCCTTGAAGTCGAGCTCGGGCTGCTTCTCTGCATTAGGCAGGGGATCACCAAGCATCTGTATCTTGTTTTCGCGGATATACTCATAGAGCTTCTGGCCCAGCAGACGGTTTATCACGTCTACCTTCACAGAATCGCCATACTGGCGCTTAATCATACCCATCGGGGCGTTGCCAGGACGGAAACCAGGCACGTTGGCCTTCTTACGGTAATCTTTCAGCGTCTTCTCGACATCTTTCTCATAGTCCTCCTTCTCAATGGTAAGGGTAAGCAGACCATTGATTTTGTCGGGGTTCTCAAATGAAATCTTCATCTTTGTATTTTAGTTGTTATTGATTATAATCTGAATTTTGGATTGCAAAATTAAATATAAAAGGTGTAACGGCCTAAAGATTTGTGTTTTTTAACGTTTTCACGGATTACAACGTCACTGCCGCCACCTCTTCTCCGTCCAGCCGGTGCATGGACAACCGGCCGTCGGACAGCACGGCGAAAGTGGGCACATTGCCACCCTTGGGAAAAGTCACAGAGCCGAGGTTGCACACGGTCAGGCCATCATAGTCCTGCTCTAACTTCCACCGGTGGGTATGGCCGCACACCAACACATCCGGGCGGCACGGGGGCAGGTGCTTCTCGCTGTAGAGATGGCCATGGGTGAGAAAGAACCGCTTGCCGCCATCCACCAAGAGGGCATAGTCGGCCATCATGGGAAAATGGAGCAACATCTGGTCTACCTCAGAGTCACAGTTGCCTCTCACGGCCACGATATGCTCACGCAGCTGATTGAGCCTGTCGGCAACGGCCTTGGGGTCGAGCCCCTCCGGGATACGGTTGCGCGGACCATAATTGAGGATGTCGCCCAGCAGGCACAGCATGTCACACTGCTCGCGGCGATAGTAGGCAAGGACTTGCTCCAAAGCAGGAAGGCTGCCATGTATGTCGGATACGAATAGATATTTCATTGTCGTTCTTCTTTTCTTTTTAAATCATCTGAAAGGGAATCATGACTCCTCGTTCTCGGCGGCTTCCTTGGCCTTGCGCTCCTCTTCCATCAGCTGGAAGTCCTTCTTTCGGAGCACGAAACTGTTGCTGAGGTATTTCTCACGCACAATCTTGTTTTCGGCCAGCTCCTCGGGCTTGCCCTGAAAAAGGATACGCCCCTCAAAGAGGAGATAGGCACGGTCGGTGATGGAAAGCGTCTCGTTGACATTATGGTCGGTGATGAGGATGCCGATATTACGGTATTTCAGCCGCCAAACAATTTGCTGGATGTCTTCCACGGCAATCGGGTCAACGCCTGCAAACGGCTCGTCAAGCATGATAAACTTGGGGTCGATGGCCAGACAACGGGCTATCTCACAGCGACGCCGCTCACCGCCCGACAACTGGTCGCCCTTATTCTTACGCACCTTCTGAAGACGAAACTCCTTGATCAGGCTCTCCAGCTTTTCCAGCTGATAGGCGCGGGGCTTTCCCGTCATCTCAAGCACGGAAAGGATATTGTCCTCGACACTCATCTTGCGGAACACGCTGGCCTCCTGGGCCAAGTATCCTATGC
>CALGHW010000117.1 GCA_937916075.1 uncultured Prevotella sp. | reverse complement strand
GTGCCCGTCACTCCGCCAATAGACGGAGCCGACATCGTGACCACCATCGACGTGAACATACAGGACTTGGCCGAGCGGGCCTTGCTCGACGAGTTGCGACTGCCGGAAGTCAACGGCAATGTGGGTGTGGCCATCGTCATGGAGGTGAAAACTGGCGACATCAAGGCCATCGTGAACATGACCAAGTGTGCCGACGGCCAATACCGGGAGGTGAAAAACGACGCCGTGAGCGACTTGCTCGAACCTGGATCGGTATTCAAGACGGCCTCTATCATGGTGGCGCTCGACGACGGAGTGGTGGACACCACCTACAAGGTGGACACGGGATGTGGCGTATGGAACATGTACGGACGCGACATGAAGGACCACAACTGGCGTAAGGGTGGTTATCAGGTCATCTCGCTGCCTCGCACGCTGGAGGTGAGCTCCAACATCGGTGTGAGCCGCATCATCGACGAGCATTATCACGACCACCCTGAGAAGTTCGTGCAGGGCATTTACCGCACCGGACTGGCCGACAACCTGAACCTGCCGCTGGTGGGCGCCACACAGGCACGTATCCGCATGCCTAAAAAGAACAGCCACGGGCAATATGTCAACTGGAGCAATACGGCCCTGGCATGGATGAGTATCGGATACGAGACCCAGATACCACCGATATCTACTGTGACCTTCTACAACGCCATCGCCAACAACGGCAAAATGATGCGCCCGCGCTTTGTGGAAAAGGTCGTCAAGAATGGTGAGACCATCATGGAGTTCCCGCCTGAAGTGATGCGCGAACACATCTGCAAGGAAAGTACGGTGAAAACCATGCAGACCATCCTGGAGCACGTGGTAAGCCAAGGATTGGGCAAAAAGGCAGGCTCGCCATCCTTCAAGGTGGCCGGAAAGACGGGAACAGCCCAGATATCCAAAGGAGCGGCCGGCTATAAGTCGGGCACAACCAACTATCTGCTAAGCTTCGCCGGCTTCTTCCCGGCCGACGACCCGCGCTACAGTTGTATCGTCTGTATCCAGAAATCGGGACTTCCCGCCTCGGGAGGCGGCATGAGCGGCGTGGTGTTCCACCACATAGCCGAAGGTATCATGGCCCGCGACCTCAAGCTCAACGTGACTGACGCGAAGGACGCAAACTCAGTGCTCATACCTGATGTGAAGAACGGAAATGTGCTGGCCGCCGACTATGTGCTCAGCCATCTGGGCATCAAGACCAACGCCCAATGGGACGGCAGCTACTCACACGGCAATCCGATATGGGGCAAAGCCGCCACAGAACAAAATGGGGTGGAACTGACCCGGACGCAACTGTACAGCAACGTGATGCCCGACGTGACCGGTATGGGAGCGCGCGACGCCGTATACCTCCTGGAGAGCCGAGGGCTGAAAGTGAAAATCTACGGGCGCGGAAAAATCGTCTCGCAGAGCTATCCGGCAGGAAAGACAATAGCAAGAGGATGTGAATGTATCCTCAACCTGAAATAGACTTTTTGTAACAAGAATCATAAAAACAAAGACAATAATGAAATTAAACGAACTGCTCATCAATGTAAAGCCTCTCTGCATCGAAGGCAATGCTGAGGCTGAGATTACAGGTGTCAACATCGATTCCCGACGCATCCAGCCGGGACATCTGTTTGTGGCCATCAAAGGTACGCAGACCGATGGTCATGTCTATATCCCCAAAGCCATCGAACTGGGGGCTGTGGCCATCTTGTGTGAGGACATGCCCGCAGAAAAGAAAGAAGGCATCACCTACGTGCAAGTGGACTCTACTGAGGATACCGTGGGCAAGGTCGCCACAATCTTCTATGGCGACCCGTCGAAGAAACTGAAACTGGTCGGCGTGACCGGCACCAACGGCAAGACAACCATCGCCACCTTATTATATAATATGTTCAGGAAATTTGGACACAAGTGCGGACTGCTGTCAACCGTATGCAACTATATAGAGGACGAGGCCATACCAGCTGACCATACCACACCCGACCCCATCGAGCTAAACGAACTGCTCGGACGCATGGTGGATGCCGGATGTGAATATGCATTCATGGAATGTTCCAGTCACGCCATCGCCCAAAAACGCATCGGCGGACTGAAGTTTGTCGGAGGCATCTTCACCAACCTCACCCGCGACCATCTGGACTATCACAAGACTTTCGAAAACTACCGCAACGCCAAAAAGGCCTTCTTCGACGGTCTGCCCAAGGACGCTTTCGCCATCACCAACGCTGACGACAAGAACGGCATGGTCATGGTGCAGAACACCAAGGCTACCGTCAAGACCTACTCGGTAAGGTCGATGGCAGACTTCAAGGCGAAAATCATCGAGTGCCACTTTGAAGGCATGTATCTCGACATCGACGGCCGCGAGGTGGGCGTACAGTTTATCGGCAAGTTCAATGTCAGCAACCTGCTGGCCGTCTATGGCGCCGCAGTGATGCTGGGCAAGAAGCCCGAGGACATTCTGGTGGTGATGAGCACACTCCACAGCGTGAGCGGACGCCTGGAGCCTATCCGCTCCAAGCGGGGATATACCGCCATCGTGGACTATGCACACACACCCGACGCACTGGAGAATGTGCTCAACGCCATCCATGAGGTGCTGGAAGGCAAAGGACATGTCATCACCGTATGCGGCGCCGGAGGCAACCGCGACAAGGGCAAGCGCCCGCTGATGGCACAGGAAGCCGTGAAGCAGAGCGACAAGGTCATCATCACCAGTGACAACCCACGCTTTGAGGAGCCGCAGGACATCATCAATGACATGATGGCCGGACTGAATGTACAACAGAAGAAGAAGGTGCTCACCATCACTGACCGCAAAGAGGCCATCCGCACAGCCTGCATGATGGCACAAAAAGACGATGTGGTGCTCGTGGCCGGCAAAGGACATGAGAACTATCAAGAGATAAAAGGCGTGAAACACCACTTTGACGACAAGGAGGTGATTCACGACATCATGGACGGCGAGGAATAAGAACTAACGGAAAAAGGAAAATAGACTATGCTGTATTATCTCTTCAGATTTCTGGAACAGTTTGGCATTCCAGGTTCCCACATGTGGGGCTATATCTCGTTTCGGTCGCTTCTGGCCCTGATCCTGTCGCTCATCATATCGGCCTGGTTCGGCGAGAAGTTTATCAAGTTTCTCAAAAAGAAGCAAATCACAGAGACTCAACGCGACGCCAGCATCGA
>CALGHW010000116.1 GCA_937916075.1 uncultured Prevotella sp. | reverse complement strand
CAAGAAGCTGGCTTGTGGACGCCATGGCTTGATGGCGGGTATATGCTGCCGGAGATAGTTTTCCACAAACTCGACGTTGTGCTCGATATAGGCAATCATCTCCTTGCGCCAAGGCTCACCGTGCTTGAAGGCCGCTATCGTGGCGATAGGTGCGAAGAGGGTAGGCTCGTTCAGCTCGTTGGCCTGCAGCCATGAGAAGAATTTCCGGCGTAACGTGGTGTCGGGCACGATGGCATACGAGCTGACGATGCCTGCCATATTGAATGTCTTGGTCGGCGCGCCAAAGGTGATGCTGCATTGGGCCGCCTCGGGCGATACCGAGGCGAAGGGCACGTGTCGGTTGCCCCACAGCGCCATGTCGCAGTGTATCTCGTCGGAGAGCACGATGATGTGGCGCTGGTGGCAGAAGTGGGCCAGTTGGCGCAGGGTGTCGGCGCTCCAGCAGATGCCGGCCGGGTTGTGCGGATTAGACAGGATGAGCATGCGGCACTTGTCGTCGCACACCTGTGCCAGGTTGTCGAAGTCCATCTCATAACTGCCGTCGGCAGTCTCCTTGAGCGGGTTGTATACCACCTGGCGGTGGTTGCCTTCCGGTGTGAGCCGGAACGGGTGGTAGACGGGTGGCTGGATAATCACTTTCTCGTCCTCGGCCACAAACACGTTGATGGCCATACCGATGCCCTTCACGATGCCGGGAATATAGCTGATCCAGTTCGGGTCAACCTTCCATCCGTGATGGTCCTCTATCCATTGGATGACGGTGGGCCAATAGTCGTGTGGCTCCATGGTATAGCCAAAGAGCGAGTGGTCCAGCCGTTGGCGCAAGGCGTCGGTGATGAAGTGGGGAGTCTCAAAGTCCATGTCGGCCACCCACAGCGGCAGCAGGTCGGGCCGGCCGTATCTTTCTTGCAGGGCGTCGGTCTTCAGGGCATCCGTGCCGCTGCGGTCTATGATTTTGTCAAAGTCGTACATATTGGGTTGTGTTGGAGTGTGGAGGTGTCAGCCCTCCACACTTTGTTTGATGTCATTGAAAATATCGTCCATATCTTCCAGGCCCACCGAGAGGCGGATGGTGGTGTCGAGCACGTCCATGGCGGCACGCTCCTCGTCGTTGAAGTTGCCGAAGATGGTGCTGGCCGGATGGATGGCCAAGGTCTTGTTGTCAAAGAGGTTGGTGGCGCGGCGCACCAGCTTGAGGTTGTTGATGAGCCGGTAGCAGGCCTCTTTGCTTTCCAGGTCGATGGTGATCATGGCTCCTGCCGTGTGACCAAACTGTCGCCGTGCCAGTGTGTGGTAAGGATTGTCCTCCAGTCCCACATAGCCCACCTTCTTGATTTGCGGCAGGGTCAGCAGTTTTTGGGCCAGGTAGAGAGCGTTGGCACTCTGTACCCGGTAGCGCGCGTTGAGTGTCTCCAGACCCAGGCTCTGCATATAGGCCACATGCGGAGTCATGTAGGCTCCGAAGTTGAAGAGCATCTCGGTGCGCATCTTCTTGTCGAAGCCTTCGGTTGTGCCATAGTCGATGACCAGGCCTCCTAAAGTGGTGGCGCCGCCCGACAGGTATTTGGTGCTCGACACCACCTCGATGTCCACACCCAACTGGTGGGAGTTGAACTCCGTGAAGGGGATGATGGTCGTGTCGGCCACCAAGGGCACATTCTTCTTGTGGGCCACGTCGGCCAGGGCCTTCAGGTCGGCCACCTCGAGCTGCGGGTTGGTGATGATTTCCAGAAACAAGGCGCAGGTGTTGTCGTCCACGGCCTGACGCACCTCCTCGATGTTGGTCAGGTCACACAGGCGGGCTTCCACACCGAAGCGTTTCAGTGACTCGGTGATGAGGGCAAACGTGTTGCCAAACATATGGCGTGAGGTGACGATGTTCTTGCCGGCCGAGGCCAGGGCCAACAGGGTGTTGCTGATGGCGGCCATGCCAGAGCTGAAGGCTATGGTGTCGGCGGCGCCCGTAATGGCGGTCACCTTGTTCTCAAAATAAGTTACCGTGGGGTTCATCACTCTCGAATAGTCGGGAGCCACGACGCGTCCGGTAAAGGCGTCGGCCATGTCGGCCGCAGTGTCAAACTCGTAGGCTGCCGTGTGGTAGACGGGCATGCTCAGTGAGCCATAGGCATCTCTGCTCTGGAAAGGAGTGTCGATGGCAAGTGTCTGTTTTTTCATCTTATTGGTATATTCTTGTCTCTATTGTTTTTCTGGATGCAAAGTTAGTGCAAAAATCCGATTTAGGGAAGTGAATATACCTATAAAATTGTATGGCGGGCTTAGGTATGGATACAAAAGAAGGCGTACCCCAATAAATGAGGTGCGCCTTCAGTTCTCTTGGAGACATATCCTTTAGCCGGATATTGTCGTTTTTTTCATTGGATGTTATTTCTTCACCACCTTTCGGCCGTTCAGGATGATGACACCCTGATAGCCTGCGGGCACCTTCTGTCCGCCGAGGTTGTACTTCGGTGTCAGGCTGTCGGTGCTGTTCATGCGGAGGGCGTTGATGCCGTCTACCTCATAGATGTAGATGACCTCTTCTGCCGACTCGGCCTGCAGGTAAGCCTGGTTCTTGGCGATGGTGGTGTTCACCTCGGAGGTGAAGGCGGCCAGACCGTCCTTTACCGTGAGGGCCCATACCTTGCCCTGGTCGGCGTCGGTGATGGTATAGTCGGCGTCGGTGGCTACGAGCATGTTCTTCTCCACGTCGTCGGCCTTGGCCACAGGAGCCAGGGCATAGTCGCCGGCTGCGCCTTCGATGTAGACACCCGTGTGGGCTGGAACGGTTGTCACTTCCTTCATGGTGAGGTGGTTGCCGCTGACGGCCGTCACCACATAAGCCTTGATGTCCTGTGTCTTGCTGAAGTCGATGGCACGCTCACTGCTGAAGGTGGTGCGGCCTGTCTCGGGAACGGTCAGGGCCACCGGTGTGGCGGTGAGCTCGATATCCTTGTTCTTCAGAGTGTCGGCCACAGCAATAGAGTCGGCCTCGCTATAAGGCTCAAATCCGTCGGCAGCCACGGTGATGGCATAGCTCAGGTCGGGCACGATGTCGGCAAAGTCATAATGTCCGTCCTCGTCGGTAGTGGCCTCTGTGGCCTCGTCGTTGCGGGTCAGTGTCACCTTGGCGCCTGCCACGGCCGTGCCTTCCCAGGTCACCTTGCCGCTCACACTGACGTTAATGCGGTAGAGCTGGATGTCGGCCAGGATGCTGTCGTTGGCAAATACCACGGAGTCAGCCGGCGCATAGGTCACAAACTGCTTATGGGTAGCGGTGAGTGCGAAATTCTTGTCTGCGTCTACGCTGTCAAAGCTGTATTCACCCTTGGCGTCGGTAGTGGCGGTAAGGGTGTCTTGAGCTGTGGTCAGGTTGACGGCGACACCTTCGAGGGCCTCACCCCGGTAGGTCACCTTGCCAGACACCTTCACGGGAGCCTTCACTAAGACGATGTCGGCCAGTGTGCTGTCGGCTACAATCTCAATGGAGTCGGCAGCCTCGTAAGTCACAAACTTGTCGGCAGCGGCTTTCAGCGCATACTTCACGTGAGGTTTCACGCTTTCGATGCGGTAGCTGCCTTCCTCGTTGGTAGTGGCGGTGAGGGTATCGGTGCTGTTGGTCAGGCTGATGGTTGCGCCGGCCAAAGCCAGGTTGCGGTAGGTTATCTTGCCACTGACGCTGTATACCTCTTCCTGCAGGGCGATGTCCTTCTCCAGGCCGTTGCCTACCTCGATGCTGTCCGTATAAGTCACGTATCCGTCGGCCTTGACGGTGAGCGCGTACTTCTTGTCGTTCTGGATGACGTGGATGCGGTATGCACCCTCCGTGTCGGTCTTGCCGTTGTAGATGACGTTGCCGCTGGTCAGCGTCACGTCAGCGTCGGCGATGGCGGTCTCGCCGCAAGTCACTTTGCCCGAGAAGTACACAGGCTCTGTCTTGATGCCAAACTCGGCCACGGGGAGGCTGTTGCCATAAGTGGTCGGCTGGCCTATCTGCCGTGTGAAGACATAAGCCGTCTTGTAGTTGCCGTCGGTCGGGAAGTTGATGTTGACATATTTGCCACTTCCGTCGATAAAGTTCATCACGCGGATGGCAGATGTGCCGTCCCATACGATAGGCTCAGGCAGGTTGATGTCCATGGGCCATTCCTCGCCTCTCACAATGTTGACGGGCTGATGGTCATAGATGTCCACCTTGGTCAGTTCCTCAAAGTTCTGGCCGGCCACGAAGGTGGCGCTGTCCACCATGCCTACATAGGAGGTGAGCGTCACATCGCTGAATTCCTTGGAGCCTCCGGGAGTGCCTGTATAATGGATGGAGGTAATCTGTGAGCCGGCCTTCAGACCAAACTTCTTGAGCATCTCCGGGCCATACAGGTTGTCGGTCCAAGCTTTGGAGTCGGCATAGTTCCAATAGACAGGTACGTTGGCTCTGTTGTCATTCTTCTCGCCGATGGTGACAGATGATGAGGCCTTCTCTTCCTCTACCGTCACGTCAATGGTGTCCGAGGTGACCGTATAGCCGTCGGTCGTGTTCTTGAATTCCACGTAAGTCTTGGCTACACCCGGCAGGTGGGGCGTGTAGGCAAAGTGGAAGGTGGTGCCAAATCCGGCTGGGATGTCCACTGCCGGTGCGGTGGCTACGGCCTGGCTGTCTACATAGAGTGTGGCCGTGTATGAACCGGCTGTCTCGTCGGTCTTGTTGATGTTCTTCAGCGTGGCCGATGCGGTATACTCGTTGTTGACGGTGGCCTTGGCGGGTACTTTCAGATCGTTGACCACCCAGTCGTGGGCCACGGCGACAGGTTCAAATCCATAGATATTGTCGATGCTGGTATAGCCGGCACCGAAGCCGATATAGTAGTTGCCGGCCGGGATGTTGTCAATCTCAAACGTCTTCAGTCCGCTGAACCAGAAGCTGTACACGGGACGGTTGTCATTGAGCTCGGAAGCCTCAATCTTGCGGGCCAGGGTCCAGTTCTTTCTGTCGGTCGAGTAGTATATGTTCAGGTAGACACCCTCGCCGGCTGTGTTGTAGCCTGTGCGGGCCACATCCACGCTCATCTTCTCGCCCTCGGCCACTTTGAGCAGCGGGGTGATAAACTTGTTGTCACCGTTCTGTCGGCCGTTGCTGAGCAGATATACGTTCTCGGCCGAGGCATAGTCGCGCTGGGCCACGCTCCAGTCGCCCTCCTGATAGCTGCCGCTGGGCAGCTCGCCATTCTCAAAGTTGGCAAAGAACTTGTTGGGGTCGAGCACGGTGCCCGATACCTGGAAGGTGAAGTCGTCCACATCTTCGGCCTGGATGGTCACGGTACCCGAGAAGCTGCCAGCCGTGGTGCAGGCCATGTCCACCGTGAAGATGGTATCCTGGTGGGCGGCCAGCGTGAAGGGCTTGTCGATGCTTGTGACAAATCCGTCAGGCACGGTGATAGACTTCACGTGGAGCGGAGCGGCACCTTCATTGGTCAAGGTGAACTGCTTGGGTGCGGAGGCGTTGGTCATGCCCCATGAGTAGCTTTTCGAGCCGTTGTCCATGCGTCCTTCGTTGTCGCGGAGATAGAGTACGGGGGCAAACGGTACGGGGGTTACCCATGTGCCGTAGGCTGAGGTGCCGGTGAGGTTCTCCTTCACGTCGAATCGCGTATAGCTGGGGAACTCGGTGTAAGCCACCTCGCACGCCACGTCTACCGTGTCGGAAGCGCCTGGCTCCAGTGTCTTGACGAGCGGCTTGGTGTACAGGGCGGAGTCGGCCTTCTTGTAGTTGATGACAGAGAGGCTGTAGTTTTCCATGCCTTGGGTCAAGGTCACGTCGCCCGTGTTCTGGATGATGGCCGTGAAGCTGACTGTGTATTTGCCGTTCTCGGCGCAGTCTACCTTGCCCGATTGAGGACCGGTGAAGGTGCTCTTGGTGATTTTGAGCGACTTGTTCAGTTCCACGTCGGCCTGGTCGGCGGCGAAGTCGTCAATGATGACATTGCTGGCCCAGATGCCCACGTAGGTATTCTCCTGTTCGGGAATGTCCACCTTGGTCCAGTCGCTCGACGAGAGAGTAGGCTTCTCGATGGTTATCTCGTCGCCCTTTTTGTATTTGCCGTTTTCGTAGGTCACGGTAAAAAACTTGATGTCGCCCGAACTGCTGGTGCGGTTCTTGACATAGATGCTTGCCGTACCCGTCAGTTTCGGTGTGACGAGCAGGTCGTACACAGTGTCGTAGCTGTTGTGGATGTACTTCTGGCTCTTCACGCTGATGGCTCCGCTGCCGTCACGTCCGCCGGTGCTTGTGTAGCTGTATTCGGCGTAGTAGGTGTCGTAGTCGTCATAGTCGAAGTAGCTGTCCACGAGATGTCCCCATCCCGGTCCTACTTTGAAGTCGTGTGACGATGTGGAGACCGCCGTATTGAAGTCCACAGCATAAGGCTTCACGATATCGGCTCTTGCTCCAGTCGTTCCCAGCATGGCTG
>CALGHW010000115.1 GCA_937916075.1 uncultured Prevotella sp. | reverse complement strand
CTCGGCGCGGCGACTGTAGTCTTCTGGCAGTGCGTCGAGCAGTTCGATGAGTGCCATGGTGTACCATCCCTGGGCGCGTCCCCAGCAGTGTTGTGAGAGTCCTGTCTGCTTGTCGGCCCAGAACATCTCGCGGGTCTCGTCCCAGGCGTGCCGGTTCAGTCCGGTCTTGCTGTCCAGGGTACGTTCATAAGTCTTCTTGATTTGGTCTACTGCGTCATCGTAAATCTTCTGCGCCTTTTTGTCTTTCAGAAGCATATGAGCCGTGAGGGTGTAGTAAGGCAGTCCCATGAAGATGCCGTCGAGCCACACCTGGTAGGCGTAGATGGCCTTGTGCCAGTATACCCCCTCGTTGGTGCGTGGTTGCTTTTGTAGCTGCTTCATGAGCGTTTGCAGGGCTTTAAGGTTTTTGGCTTCCGGATAGAGCTGGTACATGCGTGCCACAAAATGTCCTGTACGTATTTGGTCGAGGTTATAGTCTTCGAGCCGGTAGCCGCGAATCTCGCCCTTGGCGTTGATCATCGTGTCGGTATACTGTTGGCAATATTTTTTGATGTCCTCGCCTCCATATTTAAGATATGTGTCGAGCATTGATTCCAACTCGATGCCCATCACATAGCTCCACTTGGGCTTTTTGGCGAAGTCGAGCATATAGGATTGGGGCACACGCTTCATTTCCGAGGCGGTCATCCACTGGCTGTAGTTCTTGAATGGCATCTCGGTGAGCGACAGTCCCCCGTTGATGTAGAGATTGTCGAATGTCACGTTACGGGTTTTTCCCTTGATGGAGTTTCCTTCGGCCACACCGTTGAACTTGCAGTCCTTCACATGGATATCATAGACGTTGGTACAAGTGTCGAGCGCGATGATTTGCACACCATACTTGCTCTTCTGGCAGGTGATATTCTCCAGGTTGATGTTGCGCACGGTGGGCAGATACCCCCGGCAGCAAATCTCGTTGTGCTCATAGTCGAGGTTGATTTTCAGGACTGACTCACCACACTGTCCCACCTCAATATTGCGGGCGTAAATATTTTCCACCACACCGCCACGGCAGGTGTTTGTCTTGATGCGGATGACACGGTCAAGGTTGGGACTGTCCATCTTGTTGTTTTCGGCGAAGACATTGCGACAACCGCCGGAAATCTCACTGCCGATGACCACACCGCCATGTCCGTTCTGCATCTCACAGTTGCGGATGATAATGTTCTGGCTGGGGCGGTCCCACAGTCGGCCGTCGTTGTTGCGTCCGCTCTTGATGGCGATGCAGTCGTCGCCTGTGTTGAAGAAACAGTTCTCTATCAGCACGCCGTCACATGACTCAGGGTCGCATCCGTCGCCGTTGGGCCCGTCATTATTAATATGTACGCCACGCACGGTGATATTCTTGGAGAGCAAGGGATGAAGCACCCAGAAGGGAGAGCGGAGCAGGGTGACATTCTCGATGAGAATGTTTTCACACTGGTTGAGATTGACCAGTTGGGGACGCAAGCCGTCCTTGGGACCAAATTTGCGCTGGTTCATGTCCACACCGTCTTCGGCCATCTTCAGCAGAGAGGCACGGCTGCCTCCGTTTTGGCCGATGATTCCCGGTTTCCATCCGTAGCGTGGGGCGCCACACCACTTCCACCAAGTCTCGTTGGTGCCGCCGCCGTCGATGACGCCCTGTCCGGTAATGGCAATGTTGGTGGCTTTGTAGGCATAGATACATGGTGATAGGTTCCAGCAGTCAAGGCCTTCCCAACGGGTGGGTACGATGGGGTAGAGCTCTGGCTCAAAGGCAAAGAGAATGGTGGCGTCCTTTTCCACCACTAAGTTAACGTGGCTCTTCAGCCGGATGGCTCCAGTGTGATAGGTTCCGGCCGGAACGACCACCCGTCCGCCACCAGCCT
This sequence comes from uncultured Prevotella sp., assembly GCA_937916075.1. Classification (GTDB taxonomy): domain Bacteria; phylum Bacteroidota; class Bacteroidia; order Bacteroidales; family Bacteroidaceae; genus Prevotella. The sequence goes on along the minus strand of CALGHW010000115.1, from coordinate 3,922 downwards.
TCGAACAAAGGTCGATGGCCTTGTTGATGGCTTTTTGGTTGACGGCCGCCTTGGCCTTGGGGCTTGCACCATACTTGGTGACGTTGAACACTCGGTCAGCGAATTGCGGCTGCTTGATGCTTTGTTCGATTTGTTTATACTGTTTGTCCCATCCGTCGGCCCATGTGGTCAGGGGGAGTAACAGGCATAAAAGCAGTAGTTGTAAGTATTTCATGTCTTATATTTATTGGTTTTTAATGATTCTGTTGGTAGGGATTCACCGTGGTGAATAAAAAAAGACCGGATCTTCACAGAGGCGGTCTCTTATAATTTTACTACTAAACAATGAGGGGATTAATATTTAACCCTGTGTGAATAATACTCTTTAAAATATATATTGATTCTATGGTAAAATATCTTTCCAATGTGAATACCGTTGCTAGAGGTTTCGATTTCACGTTTGCAAAGGTATAGTAAATCTCTTAAAGGTAGTAGGATTTTTTGTTTTAATTATAGTATAATTTTTTAAATAACTGATATATAGTTATTTAATATATAACTTTTCTGTGCTGTTCCAGAGGACTATTCTTGCGAAAGAGTTCCGGCTTATGTTATAAAACATATTTCCAAGTATAATATTGTACTTGGAAATATGTGTATATTTTACGCTTATTATAGCATTTCTACCCTTGACGGAGGTAGTCTGCGGTGTTATTTGGACAGGGCGTCAAACAGTTGGTCGAGAGCCAGGTCGGCCTGTTGGGTCTCGCTGAGCAAGGTGACAAACTTGCTGCCGATAATGGCGCCGGCGGCGTTGGCCTGTGAGCTTTCGAGCGTCTGCTTGTTGCTGATGCCAAATCCTATCATGCGCGGATTGCGCAGTTGCATGGCGTTGATGCGGCGGAAATAGTCCTGCTTGCTTTTGTCAAAGTTTTTCTGGGCTCCTGTGGTGGCGGCAGATGACACCATGTAGATGAATCCGTCTGTGTGCTCGTCGATGAAGCGGATGCGTTTCTCGCTTGTCTCGGGAGTGATGAGCATGATGATGCGCAGGTCATACTTGTCGGCCAGTGGCTTCACTTTTTCCAGATAGTCGTTAAATGGAAGGTCGGGGATGATGGCCCCTGCCACGCCACTCTCCACGCAACTTTGGCAGAAGGCCTCCAGTCCATACTGCATGATGGGGTTGAGGTAGCCCATGAGCACAAGCGGGATGTCCACCTCATCTTTGATGTCACGGAGCTGGCTGAAGAGCAGGCGGAGCGACATGCCGTTGCGCAAGGCGTGGGTGGCGGCATCCTGTATCACCGGACCGTCGGCCATAGGGTCACTGAACGGAATACCTACCTCCACCATGTCGATGCCTCGGCGCTGCATGGTCTTGATGACATCGCCGGTGCCGTCGAGGGTGGGACATCCGGCACAGAAGTAGAGGGAGAGCAACTTGCGGTTGCCGCGTTCGCTGAATAGTTTGTTTATCTTGTTCATGTTGTCGTGTTATGCTAATTGGTTGATAAATGTTTGAAGCAGTTGGACATCCTTGATGCCCGGTGCAGTCTCGAAGCGTGAGTTGAGGTCGATACCGGCCATCATGGGCAGGCGGAGCGACTTGATTCTGTCAGCGTCTTCTGGACCGATGCCGCCACTGAGCAAGAAGGGCGTGTGCCCTTGGTAGGTGTCCAGTATCGACCAGTCAAACTGTTGGCCGCTTCCGCCAGATTGCGGGCAACGGGTGTCGAAGAGGAAATAGTCGGCCACGCCTTCATACGCCTCACACTGTTTCAGGTCGTCGGCCGTCTTGATGCTGAAGGCCTTGATGAATTGGATGCCTGGCCGTATGTCCTGATGGAGTGTGGCCCGGAGGTTGCGGATAAGGGTAGGTGTCTCGTGGCCGTGCAGCTGGATAAAGTCCAGCCGGAAGTTGACGGCTCGGGTGATGATGTCTTGGGGCATGGCGTCTACAAACACGCCCACCCGCTTGCAGCCTGCCATTGCGCTGTCGTTGTCCGGGTTGGCCCGGTCGGGGATGATGCCTGCCTGTGAGGGTATCATCTTGACGTAGCGGGGCGACGGTGGATAAAAGACCATGCCTATCCAGTTGACACCGAGGGCGGCTACCTCGTGGATGTTGGCGGCTTCTGTCATGCCGCATACTTTGATAATCATAGTTTGCTGATAAATTGGTTTAACGCCACTCCGGGGTCATCGGCCTTCATCAGGTTTTCTCCGATGAGGAAGCCCTGGAATCCAGCCAGGCGCAGAGCCTTCACTGTATCAGGACGGGCGATGCCGCTCTCGCTCACTTTGAGCGCCTCGCGGGGCATCAGGGGGGCCAGGTCAAATGAGTTTTGCACGTCGGTGACAAAGGTCCCGAGGTTACGATTGTTGATGCCCCATAAGTCGGGTTCGTCATCGGCATATTCCAGTTCGGGCCGACTGTGCATCTCGAGCAGCACCTCCAGTCCCAGTTCGTGGGCCAGGTGGCGCAGTGAGCGGTAGTCCTCCTTTTTCAGGCAAGCGGCGATGAGCAATACAGCCGATGCGCCGCAGCGACGGGCCTGAACCAGCTGGGATTCGTCGATGACAAAGTTTTTGTAGAGCACGGGCAGAGTGAGTCCGGCCTGTCGGGCCGTCAGTATAAACTCATCCTGTCCGCCGAAGTAGCGCTGGTCTGTCAGGATGCTCACGGCAGCCGCTCCGTTCTGCTGGTAGCTGGTGGGAATGACTTGCGGCTCGCCGTCTTCCTTGATCCATCCCTTGGAAGGCGACTTGCGCTTAAACTCGGCGATGATGCCTGTGGCCGACTTCTGGAGTGCCTGTCGCATGGATGCCACGGGGCTGTCGAGCATCTGTTCCACTTCGTGGTGGAGGGAGCGTTCGTCAGTCTGCTCCTTCATCCGTTCCACCTCGATGCGTTTCCACTGGGTGATTTCTTCAAGAATGTCTTTCATGACGCTTAACTGTTAAGGGCTACAAATTTCTTGAATGTGTCTAAGGCCTTTCCGCTGTCGATGGATTCCCGGGCGATGGCGATACACTCTTCAGTCGATTTCTTTCCGCCTTCGAGCACTTGGATGCCGAAGGCCGCGTTGGCCAGTACAATCTCTTTTTGGGCGGGCAGGGCAGTATTGCTGAGCACGTGGTCAAAGATATCCTTGGCTTCTTCCTCTGAGGCTCCGGCCACCAGTTCCTCCGGTCGTGCCTGGTGTAAGCCGAGGTCGGCCGGGCTGAAGGTTTTCTCGTATCTGTTGGTTGTCACCTTAAAGTCGCCTGTGAGCGAAATCTCGTCGTAGCCGTCCAGCGAGTGTACGATGGCATAGTCGATGCCAATCTTCTGATATACCTTATTATATAGTGCCATCTGGTCGAGGTTGGCCACACCGAGCAATTGGCATTGCGGCTTGGCCGGATTGACGATGGGGCCCAGCAAGTTGAAGCATGTGGGAAACTGGAGAGCCTTGCGGATAGGGCCCACAAACTTCATGGCCCGTGCAAAGAGTTGTGCGTGCAGATATACGATGCCACATTCATTGATGCTGCGGTTGAGCTTGTCGATGTCGTCCGTGAATTTCACGCCATGGTTGGCTATCACGTTAGAGGCCCCGCTGGTGCTGGTAGCCGAGTAGTTGCCGTGTTTGGCCACTTTGTATCCGGCTCCGGCGATGACAAAGCACGCTGTCGTGGATATGTTGAAGGTGTTCTTGCGGTCGCCTCCGGTGCCCACCACGTCGATGTATCGGTCACAGTCCAGGGGCACGGGTACGCCTGTCTCCAGGATACCGTCGCGAAAGCCCAACAGTTCGTCTACCGTGATGCCCCTCATCTGCAAGGCGGTGAGCAGAGCTGTTATTTGTTCGGTGGGATAGGCGTCGCGGGTGATGCCGATGAGGATGGCTTTGGTCTCCTCGCGGGTGAGCAGTTCGTGGTTCAGCACTTTGTTCAG
>CALGHW010000114.1 GCA_937916075.1 uncultured Prevotella sp. | reverse complement strand
GGCGGTACAGATATTGTGGCGGCCGTGGTCAACAAGTATTACAACCTCTCGCTCGGCAAGGTGCTCATCATGGTTGACCTCTGCATCATCGGCAGTTGCGTGCTGATTGACTCGTTCGGACCGTTTGAAATCAGATGCCAAAAGGTGGTGTTCGGTCTGTGTACCATGTTTGTGGAGTGCTCCATGCTCGATTACGTGATGAACTGGCAGCGGCAGTCGGTCCAGTTTCTCATCTTCTCGAAGAAGTACCAGGAGATAGCCTATGCCATCACCCACACCACCGAACACACACTGACCATCCTGGACGGCCACGGCTGGTATACCGGCAAACCCACCAAGGTGGTCTGTCTGCTGGCCAAGAAGCGTGAGAGCGTACAGATATTCCGGCTCATCAAGATGATAGACCCCAACGCCTTTGTCAGCCAAAGCAGCGTCATCGGTGTCTTTGGCGAAGGATTCGATCCCATCAAAGTGCGCATCAACAAGAAAAAGGAGAAAGAACATTTCTGGCACAACCCGTCGGGCATCATCCATAACCCATGATGAAAGTTAAAACATGAAGAATCAAACAATAGGAGAATTTACCATGAAAATAGTTTTTGCCACCAACAACAGTCATAAGCTCCAGGAGATACGCGACATCCTGGGCAGCGAGTTTGACATCGTGTCGCTGAAGGACATCGGATGTGACGTGGACATTCCCGAGACAGGCAATACGCTGGAGGAAAACGCACTGCAAAAAGCACAATATGTGTATGACCACTACCACCTTAGCTGCTTTGCCGACGACACAGGCCTGGAGGTTGAAGCGCTCGGCGGCGCACCCGGTGTGCACAGCGCGCGCTATGCCGAAGGCACTGACCACGACAGCGAGGCCAACATGGCCAAGCTACTGCGTGAGCTCGACGGCAAGACCAACCGCAAGGCTCGCTTCCGCACGGTCATCTGCCTGATACAAAAGAAAGACGTATGCCCCTGCGGCTGCACGTCGGTCAAACAAGTCCATCAGTTCGAGGGCATCGTAGACGGACACATCGACACTGAGAAGCACGGCACCGAGGGCTTCGGCTACGACCCCATCTTCATCCCCGAAGGCTACGACAAGAGCTTTGCCTGTCTAGGCGAGGACATCAAAAACGGCATCAGCCACAGGGCACGGGCCGTGGCCAAACTGGCGGAATACCTGAAGACAAACCACTAAAGACAAGAGAAAAAGACTTGAAAGAACAACTCTCCATCCTCCTGCCTACCTATAACTGCCGATGCGTGGAACTGGTACAAGAGCTGCACCGGCAATGCGAAGAGGAACACGCCCACCTGGACTACGAGATTATCGTGGCCGACGACGGTTCCTCCCAGCAGTCTTTTGTCCAAGAAAACAAGGTCATAGAGACACTGCCCCACGTGCGTTACCTCATCAGGAAAGACAATACCGGACGGGCGGCCGTCCGCAACTTCCTCGTCACACAGGCCCGCTATGAATGGCTACTCTTCATCGACGGCGACCTGACACTGCATGCCCCCCACTTCATCAAGGACTACCAGCAAGCCCCCGGCGAGGTTGTCGTGGGCGGCCTGCAGATTGCCGACAATGACAACCGCTGGCATGACAACCTGAGATACAGGTATGAGAAGCGCTGCGAGCAGAGCCACGATGCCGCACACCGACAGCGTCAAGCCTCCAAGGAATTCAGAACCACCAACTTCCTCATCGCCAGACACATCATGCAGGAATGTCCCTTCGACGAGCACTTCCGCCATTATGGCTATGAAGACGTGCTGCTGGGCAAAAGCATCTCGGACAAAGGCTACCCCATCAACCACATCAACAACCCCATCCTGCTGGACGACTTTGAGGACAACTACCACTACCTGCTAAAAGTCGAAGAATCGTGCCGCACACTGTACACCTTCCACCATGAGCTGAAAGGCTACTCCACCCTGATTGACTGGACCCGCCGCATCCGCCTGCTCAGCCCGCTGATACGCTGGATATATCCCCTGCTCAGCCTGCACATAAAATCAAGACTGACAGGCAATAAACCAAGCATTTTTTTGTTTAATATGTATAAGTTGATTTATTATACACACCTGAACGAACCCACCCCATGAAGTCCCTTTACCAAAAAACATTCCCCCTACTCGCATCCCTTCTTCTGTCGGCGAGCCCATGCACCGTGCGAGCCGCCATCGGCGACTGGAAGGCCTATATGGCCTATCATGACGTGCAAGACGTGCAACAGGCTGGTAAACTCCTCTTTGTACAAGCCTCCAACGGACTCTATGTATACAACCAGAACGACAACAGTATCCAGACCTTCAGCAAAATGGACGGGCTGAACGACAGCAAGATACAAACCATCGCCTATAGTCCAAACGCCCAAAGGCTGCTCATCATCTATGCCAACGCCAATATGGACATCATGAACACAGCCTCGATGGAAGTGACCAATCTGTCGGCCTTTTACAGCTACTCCACCACAAGCGACAAGACTGTAAACGATGTATACATCCACGGCAACTATGCCTACCTGAGTTGCGGATTTGGCATCATCAAGGTCAATGTGGCCAAGGCGGAAATCAACGAGACCTACAACCTGGGATTCCAGGTGGACTGGTGTACCATCAAGGGCAATAACATCTACGCCTACAGCGCCACCAACGGACAATACAGCGCCACGCTCTCCGTCAACCTGCTTGACAAGGCCAACTGGAGCCGCACAGGCGACTATACCGCCAAGCCTCAAGAGGACAAGAGCCAGCTGATACAGCTGGCCAATACCCTGAATCCCGGCGGACCCAAATACAACTACTTCTGGTTCATGAAGTTTGTCAACGGACAACTCTATACCGGTGGCGGAGGCTTCGGACATGGCGTCGACGCCCACCGACCAGGTACCGTCCAGGTGCTTAAAGGGGATGACTGGATCATCTATGAAGATGAGGATATCACCGAAAAAACAGGCGTGACCTATCTCGACATCAACGCCGTAGACGTGGACCCGCTGGATGCCGGTCATGTATTTGCCGGCGGACGGACAGGGCTCTATGAGTTCCGCGACGGAAAATTTGTCAAGCACTACAATTCCAATAACAGTATCATCACCTCCAACAAAGGGAATATCAACTACGAAGTTATCGGAGGCCTTAAATTTGACAGCGAGGGAAACCTATGGATAACCAACTGTTCATCCTCGTTCAACCAGTCACTCATCGAGCTGACCAAGGACGGACAGTGGGTGTCACATCACCGTGACGCACTCTGGGACAAAAATAAAAGCGCCTCACTCTCATCCATGGAGCAACTCATGTTTGACAGCCGCGGACTGCTGTGGTTTGTCAATGACTACTGGAACGTGCCCTCCTCCTACTGCTACCAGCGCACAACCGACCAGCTAATAAGCTATACTACTTTCACCAACCAAGACGGCATCGCCATGGAAGGTTATCCACAGTGTATCGCTGAAGACAAAGACCATAATATATGGATTGGCTCAACCAACAAGACCTTCATGCTCGAGGCTGCCAAGGTGGGCACAGAGACCACCGAGTTTACCCAAATAAAAGTGCCCCGCAACGACGGAACCAACACGGCCGACTATCTGCTGGAAGGAGTCAGCGTCTCGGCCGTCGCCATAGACGGCGCCAACCGCAAATGGTTTGGCACCAGAGGTGACGGCGTGTATCTCATTGACGCCGACAACATCACCCAACTGCAACACTTCACCCAGGACAACAGCAAACTGTTGTCCAACGAAATCGAGTCGATAGCCATCAACGAGCAGACCGGCGAGGTTTTCTTCGGCACCGACCAGGGACTCTGCTCCTACATGAGCGACGCCAGCGCCACCAACGACGAGATGACCAAGGACAATGTGTATGCCTACCCCAACCCCGTGCGGCCCGACTATACCGGACTCATCACCGTCATGGGCCTGTCGATGAATGCTGACGTGAAGATATGCACCGCCAACGGCACCTTGGTCAACCAGGGCCGCAGCAACGGCGGTACCTATACTTGGGACGGCCGCGACCTGCAAGGACGCCAGGTGGCCAGCGGTGTGTATATGGTACAGACAGCCACCAGCGACGGCAAGAAAGGTACCGTCTGCAAGATAGCCATCGTGAGATAATCAATAAAAAAAGATGACCAATCTTCCCGACAACGTCATGATGAAACGCAAACATTGGGTTGACGTGCTGCGCGGCCTCTGTATGATGGCTATCTTGCTCCATCACACAGAGGTCTATTATACAGACCAGACGCTCACGCCCTACAACCTCTACCTGACCGACGCACTCACCATCTTCTTCATGGTGTCCGGTTACCTGTTCTACAAAGAGAGCGGTTTCTGCCTTCGCAAGAAAATGGTGTCCGTCGCCCGGTCGCTGCTGATGCCCTACTTCATTTTCACCCTCCTCATGGCCTTGCCCAAGGCCTTGGCCCACGGCTACTCCACCGACTGGAGCACCCTCCTACTGCCCATCATAACAGGACAGGCCTCCTGGTTTGTCGCTGCCCTGTGTGTGGCCGAACCACTCTTTGCGCTGACCCTGTGGACAGGTCGTGGAAAACTTGGGCCCATCATTCTGTTAGGACTTTCAGGACTACTCATTTCCATCGGGTTATCCACAGATATCCCATCTTATCCCTGGCAACTGGATAATGCCCTACAGGCCCTGTGTTTCATGACTTTAGGTTATTGTTACCACCGATATGAACACGTTTTCAACAGTTTCAACCGGCCGTCCTACCTCGTCTTATTATTCTTTCTCTTCATGGGCATCAAGATATATGTAGCCACCTGCGGTGTGGACATGTATATCCACCATATCAACATCAGCAACTATCCCATATTCTTCCTGGACATCACCGTGGGCGGACTGCTGTTGGCCCATCTCTGCAAGGCTGTTCCGGCTATACGGTGGACAGCATGGATAGCCTGGACAGGCTCCCACTCGCTGGTGTATTACTTTCTTTGCGGAGGCATACCGCTGCTCAGCGCCCACCTGTTTAATGCCGTTGGGCTCGGCTATGACGGCCGTTACCCCACCGTGCTCCTTGTCTATGCCACGGCCTACGGACTGACCACCGCCGCCACATGGGCCATTTACCGATACTTCCCCTTTGTCACAGGAAAAAGCACACGTAAACGTCCTGCCAACTGAAACACGATAGAATAAGAAGGTGGCTGTCCATCAGGAAAAGAAAGTTATCAACCTCAAATCCGCAACCAAACCCTTCAACGTCCTTCTTACGTGTATACGTCCTC
>CALGHW010000113.1 GCA_937916075.1 uncultured Prevotella sp. | reverse complement strand
TTATTTTAAATCTGCAAAACTTTTTGGACTTTTTTTTTATGAAAGAGAGAAAAAAGTGTTTATTATCCCTCCTTTCTCCTTATTATATATAAGGACAACGGCTTTTCTATTTCAGATTTTCGTCAAAGAATCGTAGCATCCGTTCCTGCACCTTGATGCCGCAGGAGTGCGGAATGTCCCAAATTTCGGTTTGCAGCATGTTGCCGGCGTGTTGGCTGCGCCATACTTGGCGCATGGTGTCGAAGGCATGGCGCACGCCGCTGACGGGGAAGAGGTGGTCTTGGGTGCCGTTGATGAAGAGCATGGGCCGCGGACAGGCCAGACTGGCTATATGTGGATAGTCGAGATACTGTCGCAAGGCGGGTATGCAGTTGGCAAATCCTCCGTATTCCCGCTTGTGGTCTTTTGTGGACATCTGTGTGTCGGTGTCGGTCATCCAGCAGATGGCGGCGCCGGCCTTGATGCGATCGTCCATGGCTGCCAGCATCCATGTCCGGTAGGCTCCCATGGAGCATCCCGCGCATCCTATGCGGTTGGGGTCTATTTCGGGCAGGGTGGCCATCATGTTGGTTGTGGCCATATCATCGTATGTCATGAAGGCGCTCAGGTCGCGTCCCAGCATCATCATGTTGCCGGCGATGATATCATATTTGCTGCGGTCCACGCCCTCCTCCCGTCCCCGTTCGCCCCACATGGGGGCGTCGGCCGAGAAGACCACATAGCCATAGCGTGCCAGATAGTCACCTAGATACTGTCCTCCATAGAGTCGGTTGACCCACCGGTCGGCGTCGTTTACCACGGCCGTGTCCACGTCGAAGGGTCGTATCATTTTCTCTTTGCCGATAAAGAGGTGTCCTCCGTGATCGTGCAGCAGGTTGACGGCCGGGAATGGGCCTTTCCCGTCGGGCACTAACAAGTAGCCGGTGATGCGGGCATAGGCGTTGACCCAGAACTGGATGCGTCGGGCGGTATATCCGTTGCGCCGCTCTTCACCGACTGTCTGCACGTCGAAGGTGTTGGCGCGCCGGGGTGGCGTCATCATGCATTCCCGCACTTTTGCCCGTGCGGCGGTTTTCCATTCCGTGAAGTCCTTGATGGGCGAATGGCCCCAGGCCAGGGGGTAGGTTAACTCTTGCTTGAGCTGTTCCACATAGACGGGCAGGTCGAAGGTGAACTCAAAGTTCTCCCGCTTCTGCAGCTTGACCTTCTTGTTTTGTGCCGTGGCGGGGCTGGTGGCTGTGAACAATAGCGTGGCGGCCAAGAGAACAGTAGGGATAGTTTTCATCGGTAATGTCGTTTTAGGTTTGATGGATTTTTCGCAAAGTTACTACAAAAAGGTGAAATGCGGAAAGGTTTTGCGAGATACTGGCGCGATTCGTTTCCAAAGCCGGGAAAGGCAATTTCTTTATTGATTCTAATCAGATAAGTAGGTGCTCAAAATGAATAGCATATAGGAATCTCACAAAAACGAAGTGATGTTTTTATATGCCTCTGCACTCCCTCTTCGGAGCTGAAAATACAAACCCTCAAAAGCATAGAATCATGTCAAATTTATTCAACCTGTACGATTGGAAATCGTAGTTGGTGCGGTGCCTCCCCGCACAATAAAAGTG
>CALGHW010000112.1 GCA_937916075.1 uncultured Prevotella sp. | reverse complement strand
TAGAGAAGGTTCCCATGATGAGGTCTACCTCATCAGTCAGTCCGAAGTGGTCGCACACACCGCGTCCCTGACGGCCAAATACACCGAGGCCATGAGCCTCATCCACCATCAGTGAGCAGTTGTACTTATGCTTCAACTCCACCAGCTTGGGCAGATTGCATAGGTCGCCTTCCATAGAGAACACACCGTCTACGACAATCAGCTTGATGGCTTCCTGTGGAAGGGTCTTGAGAATATTCTCAAGGTCTTCCATATCGTTGTGCTTGTAATGGAGCTGGCGGGCAAATGACTGGCGTCGGCCATCCACGATGCTGGCGTGGTCGCGGTCGTCGCAAATAAGATAGTCGCCACGACCTACAACGGCAGGGATAACGCCGGCATTGACAGAGAAACCTGTCGAGAAGCAAAGAGCGTCGTCCTTACCTTCAAAGGCGGCCAACTCTTTTTCCAATTGTACGTGCAAGTCAAGCGTTCCGTTGAGGAACCGGCTGCCGGCACATCCAGAGCCATACTTGTCCAGTGCTGCCTTGGCGGCGTCAATGACACGCTGGTCACCGGTGAGGCCTGTGTATGCATTGGAACCGAACATCAAGACTTTGTGTCCTTCCATTTCTACTTCTGTTCCCTGCTTGCTTGTGATTTCACGGAAGTAGGGGTACACGCCTAATTTCATGTACTTTTGAGGCTCACGATAATTCTTGTATCTTTCCTGTAATTGTCCCATTTCTTAGGTTTTGAATCTTCTTTATTATATTTAACGGGCAGCAAAGTTACATATTTTTTATCAATAAAACATTCATTTTCCTGGAAAATATGCTTTTTAGCGATTTTTATGTCGCTGAAATCATTAAATAAAGGGATAATTGTGTATTTTTGCACTTATGAAGGACTCTAAAAAGAAGATAGTATTCATATTGAATCCTCATTCGGGTACACAGAGTAAACAAAATGTGCCGGAGGTAATCGCAGAGCGGATAGATTCGGAGAAGTTTGATTATCAGGTCAGGTTCACCGAGTATGCCGGCCATGCGGCAGACATAGCGCGTGCCTGTGTGGCTGATGGGACAGATGTGGTTGTCGCTGTGGGTGGTGACGGTACGGTCAACGAGGTGGCCCGGTCATTGGTCCATTCTCAGACGGCATTGGGTATTATTCCCTGTGGGTCGGGTAATGGCCTTGCCCGGCATCTGCGTATCCCGATAGACATCCGGAAGGCCATGAAGCTCATCAATGAGTGTCGGGTGGAGGCTCTCGACTATGGCGTCATCAATGACTTGCCTTTCTTCTGTACGTGTGGAATGGGCTTTGACGCTTTTATCAGCTTGAAGTTTGCGGAGGCTGGCAAGCGTGGCCCTATTACGTATGTGGAAAATGTCTTGAAGGAGGGTTTGAAGTATAAGCCGGAGACCTACGAGGTGGAGGATGAGACGGGCGCCAAGCGTTACAATGCCTTCTTGATAGCCTGTGCCAATGCATCGCAGTATGGCAACAATGCTTATATCGCGCCACAAGCCACTATGACCGACGGACTGATGGATGTGGTCGTGATGGAGCCGTTCACTGCATTCGATGCCCCGCAGATTAGTATCGACATGTTCAACAAAACGCTCAATAAGAACTCGAAAATCAAAGCCTTCAAAGCCAA
>CALGHW010000111.1 GCA_937916075.1 uncultured Prevotella sp. | reverse complement strand
TGGCCAGGGCCACGCATCCTGCCGGTATCTCTACCGTATAGGCCTTGCCGGCCTCGAGCGTGGTGGGGCGGAAGGAGACGGTGAGCGTGCGGCTGTTCTTGCTGCTCACGGCGCAGCCGATAGACTGGCGGAGGGTCTGTCCGCCGGCATCCTTGAGCGCCACGCTGTTTTTGGCCCCCTTTACTTTGATGTCGCGGTCGAAGAGCAGTTCCACGGTGGCTATCTTGGCAAACTGGGCACCCTCGGTGGGCGTGACGGTGTAGTTGCCCAGCAGGTTGATGCGCTGGCATACGGTAGTAAAGTTGTCGGGCATCTCCACGATATAGCTGCCGCCCCCGTTGGGGTCAACCATGACTGCCACGCTCTTGCCGTCGGCCGATATGGCGAAGGGCGATCCAGTGTTGTCATAGTCAGTCTTGGCATAGAAATCCATGCCGTAAGCTTGCTTGGTGATGAGACTGAAGGGATACCAGAATTTGCCCACGCGTACCGACCAGTCGCGCACGGGCGAGGTGGTTCCGGGCGTGGCGCCCAGCACATTGCCGTCATTGTCTATCACGAAGGGCACGATGTCGCGGTCTTCCTGCTCGTCGAATATCTGGTATTGTCCGGTCTCCATGTTGTAGAGCAGGGTGCCCACGTGCTCCTCTTCGGCCGTGTCGCCCAGCCAGGGCATGGCGGCCACATACTTGCCGTTGGCGCTGATGACGGGGTCGCTCAGTTCCTGCATGCTGCTGTTGACGGGGCTGTACTGTCCGTCGTTGCCTAAGGTGTAGCCCAGTCGGAACGACGACTTCTTCTGCCGGTCGTACACGTATATCTGGATGTTGTAGCTGAAGGCGCCTTCCATGATGATATAGCGGCCGTCGGCCGACATGTCGTTGAAGCGCAGCTGGTCTTTGTCGTCGGCATCTTGCTTGATGACTTTGGGCAGTCCTTCGAGGGTGACGATGCTGTTGGTGGTGAGGTCCCACATTACGCCCTGCCGGGCGTAGTCGTCGTCGGGCTTCCTCACGTTGCCAATGGCATAGTGGCCGTCGGGCGTCACCGACACCAGCTCGCCGCTGCCGGTCCATCCTGTCGGCACGGGCAGTTGGGTCCACTGGTTGGTCTGCTTGTTGTAGTAAGCCGGCCGTCCGGCATATTGTCCGGCCACGATGTTTCCGTCGTCGGTCACGTCGGCCACGTCACACTTGCCGTTTTTATTTTCGTCGGCCTCCGTCTGGAGGTAGATGGGCACCATGGGTGCCGCTGTGCTCACGAGCTTGGCCCGTCCCTGGGCCTTCTGCTCGGCGGTCGTGCCCGAGAGCACGGCCCACTGTCCGTTGTCGGACACCTTCCATGCGATGGCGTAGTCCGTATAGGTAAACTGTCGGAACACAGGCTTGCTGTCGGCTTGTGCCTTGACGCTGCCGAGCAGCGTCAAGGCGCAGAGCCATACGATAGATAGGATATGCTTCATTCTTCTTTCTTAGTGGTTGTGGAGCAAAGGATTATTGGAGAACCACTTTCTGGCTCTTCACGCTTCCGTCGGCCAGGGTGGTCTTCTTGACATACAGGCCCTTGGCGGGAGCGGCCACGCGGCGGCCGGCCATGTCGTAATAAGTGGCGGTCTGGGCAGCGCTGGCGGTGACGGCGCTGATGGCGGCGGGGTCGTCATACTGGTAGATGACGGTCACCGAGGCACCGTCGCCGATATAGTCATAGTGGGGCTTGGGGATGGGCTTCTCGTTGCCCATGCCGATGTATTCATAGTTCTTGATGGTGTAGGTCACCTTGGCCTTGCCGTAGGCTGTGGGCATCCACTCGGTCTGCAGGTCGCTCTGCTCGCCGCCATTTTTTGCTCCCTGCTTGGTCTCTCTCTCTCCCAGGCCGTATTGGGCGCAGTCGGTGGGGAAGCAGAGCTGTATGGTGCCGTTGTCCAGCTGCTCCACGTTGATGCCGATAGACAGGACGGCGGCGTCCTCGGAGGTGTTCTTCACATAGAGTCCCGACTTGATTTGTAATCCACCGAATCCGTCATCTTCCAGAAGGTTGGCAATCACGGTGCTGCCGTTGGGCACGACGGTGCCGTCGACTTTGACAAACTGAAACGGGCTGTCGGTGTCATCCTGAGCGAAAGCGGCTGCAAAGCCTGCCATGAGCAGGGTAGCCATAGTGAAAATCTTCTTCATGTTTTTACCTTTTAAAATTGTATCTTGATTATTTTACGTATTTCTTCTTGCCACCTATGATATAGATGCCCTTGGCGAGCGAGCCGGTGTCGTCGGCCATGCGCTGTCCGCTGAGCGTGTATACCGGCAGAGCGGCCTGTGGATTGTCGGGCGTAAGGTCGGCGATGCCGGAGGCGATGCCGTTGATGAAGCGGAAGGCCATCGTACTGTCAGCGTTTTGCGTGATGCCCAGTATCGACTTGTTCATCAGCTGTCCGCCGTCGGTGTTGTCGTTGTTGAGCGTGGCGGCCGGCACCGAGGTGTTGGTCAGGCTGTTGTTGCTGCCGTAGGGATAGATGTCGCCCGCCACGTCGGTCAGGTCGTTGGTGGCCCGGTTGTCCGAGTTGTCGGCCCGGATGACCGTACACCGTTCGCTGTAGGTGTTCACATTGTTGGTGGCCCATCGCTCCTCGTTGTAGTCCACATGGACCACGAGCAGTCCC
>CALGHW010000110.1 GCA_937916075.1 uncultured Prevotella sp. | reverse complement strand
CATGCCGGAACAGACATACCCACGCCGGGCCACTCGTTGCTGGTGCGCTGGGCGTAGCCGTGCATCATCAAGACACGGTCATTGAGATAGACCATGCCATTCTTGAACTCGGTCTTGCGGAAGCCGGTCGTGGTGGTCACGACATCGGTGCCTACCGTTGTCTTCACGTCATACAGATAGCCATAGCCCCAACTCCAGAAATGGAGCCCATAAGCACGGCCATGGGCCTTGAGGACAGCTGTGCCATGAGCGGGCACGACAACCTCCTCGCCACTGAAAGCACACAAGGAGGCTCCGCTCTTCTCAAGGACCTCCACCCGCAACCGACGCTTGACAGGCTGGTCGGTCTCGTTCTTCACCTCGCTCTCCACACAAATCGTGGCCTGGCGACCGGGGATATCAAAGTCCTTGGGATAGATATAAACACCCGTGGTCTTGAGATTGCTGTAAAGGGGAAGCGTCTGATAGACATCATCCATCACATGCAGCCACACGTTCTTGGGCAGTCCACCGTAATTGGCGTTGAAGTTTTTGTTGTTCCACTGGAAGGTAGAGTTGGTAGCTTTCTCGTGATAGTTCCAACTGTTGTCTGTACGCACTTCTATCTTGTTGACCCCTTTCTTGAGATAAGGTGTCAAATCAAATCCGAAAGCCATCACGCCGTTCTCATTGATGCCTACCGACTTGCCATTGACAAAGACCTCAGCCCCCTGGCGCGCTCCCTCAAACTCGATAAAGACACGCTTTCCCTCGGCCGACTTGGGCAAACGGAAATTTTTGCGGTACCAGATGACTGAGTCGCTCAACTGGGCGATGGGCACCTTGAAAGCCTCATCCTCGTTCCAGGCATGAGGCAACGTGACAGTCTGCTTATGCTTGTCTATCTGCCAAGCAGCATTAAAATTGTAAGTATCTCTTGCTGCGGCGTTGGTGACAGAGGCCAGCGAGGCAAGGATTAGTAGCTGTTTAAAAGAAATTCCCATATTTCTGTGGTCTTATTTGTTTTTAGTCAGCGCAAAGTTACGCCTTTATGCCACACGAAATATGGGAATATCGTACTAAAATCGGGAATATCGTACCGTTTTAACGTTTTATAAGCTTCACCGTACTTGTACCTTCGGCCGAGCGCACGGTCAGCATGTAGACACCGGCAGCCAGATGCGTCAAGCCCCCAAAGGTATGCTTGCCGCCGGCCACGCCCTTCCAGGTCATGCCAGCCACCTTGGCGCCATTCGCATGATAGAGTTCGGCGACCACCGTTCCGGGCTGACGGAGATTCAGCCGGAAGTCAACATGGTCGGTCAGGAGACGGTCATCCAGCGTCAGCCACGCGCCCTGTGCTGTAGATACGGCCTGGATGGCCGTCGGATCCACACAGGTGATGACGATGGTATCATTCTGGATACTCTCGTCCACCACGTTCTTGCCACTCTTGAGGATAAACTTATACTCGCCCACCTTCGACGGTTTTCCGGTCAAAGTGATGGTTTTGTTCTTGTAAGCGTCGCGCTTGTAGGTGAAGCCGTCCATCACGCTGGCGGCATTCTCGGTGCCGTCGGGCTCGATAGAGGCCAAGAGGGCACACGTGCCACAGTTTTTCCAATGGAGCACAATGGGCTGGATAGAGTCGCCCAGTGCCACCTGCTGGCGCATATCGCCCTCGCCCACCTTCACATAACGAGTCTTGAAGCTGTCGGGCAGGTAATAGCCCAAGTGGGGCGGCTGGTTGTAGGCCACGTTCTGCCAGGCCACGCCCATACGGTATACATGGTCGTGCATCAGCGTAGGCACGGCGAAGTTGGTCTCATAGTTGGTGGTGAAGATATTGATACGGGAAGGGTCACTACCGTCCCACATAATCAGTTCCTCACGCCAGTCACCGAGGATATCCGCCTGGAGGCAAGGGGTGGCCTTGGTGGTGTTACATGTGCGGGAATTATGGTCTGTCAGCCGCACTAACTCTGACGGAGCTTTGTCGTTCCAGGCCTGGATGGTGGGTACACAACCACCATTGGAGGAACTGTAACGGCCGTCAAAAAGTTCGTCCTGCAAGTCACCGTCCCAATAGATACGGAAATTGACCGAAGGACGGCTGGTAGAGAAGCTCTTGCCCGTCACGGCATTGTAGACATCGCTCGAGGCCGACGACCAGAACTCATAGCCACGCTTGGTGGCGTCAATGTCTGCCGCCATGCCGCGGCCATTGTCACCATCACTGGTCGCACTCAGCAATACTTCGCCCGTGGCGGCGTCATGCAAGTCCCAGCCATAGCTGGCCGATTTCTCTTCATGCACCTCAAACACTTGGAATCCCGGGCGGTCGGGAAGCAGATTACCCAGGTGGATGGCATCGCCATGTCCATAGCCCGTGGCATAGAGCATCTTGCCGTCATTGTTGACCGCACAGGAGCCCCAGATAATCTCGTCACATCCGTCACCGTCGACATCCGCCACGGAGAGGTTATGGTTGCCGTTGCCGTAAGCCGTATTGCTGCCCTTGCCGCGGGTGGCCTTGGCCGCCGTATAGCTGGTAACCTTGCCATCGGCACCGGTCACACTGTATTTGGTGGTCGAGGTAGATGAATTGAGCCACTTGGTCTTCAACTCTTTTCCGTCGAAATCGACAGCCCACAGATAAGCGCGTGTATAGTATCCACGGCACATCACGGCGCTGGGGTTCTTGTCGGGCCCGTCCAGATAAGCCACACAGGCCAAATAGCGGTCGCAACGGTTGCCGTAATTGTCACCCCAGAAGTCCTTGCTCGGCATGGAAGCTGCCTTGCCCACGCTGCCGCCACGGTTGGGATTATACCACACAGTGTGGATGGCCTTGCCGGTCAAGGCGCTGAAAACGGTCAGGTATTCAGGGCCGTCATTGACATAGCCGCTGGAGTTGGCATACGACTTGGTGTTGTCGGTGGAGTTCTTGATGGCGTCGTCGGTGGCGACTGCCGTCACATACTCACCGCTGTTGTCCTTGGAGCCCGGTGCCGTCTTGCAAATCAGCTCAGGCGTTCCGTCACCGTCAAAGTCATAGACCATAAACTGGGTATAGTGAGCACCGGCACGGATGTTTTGGCCCAGGTCAATACGCCAGAGCTTAGTTCCGTCCAACTTGTAGCAATCCAGGAACACATTGCCCGTATAGCCGCTCTGTGAGTTATCCTTGGAATCAGAAGGATCCCATTTCACAATCAGCTCATACTGTCCGTCGCCATCCACATCGGCCACGCTACAGTCATTGGGCGTATAGGTATAAGAGCCGCTTTTGTTGCTGCCGCCGGCGGGTCTGTCCAGCTGTATCTGCTTGCAGATGCTACCCCACGTGGTAGCCACTGCCGTCGTGTCGACAGGCACGCCATTGTGTTTGGTGACTACCTGGTAACGGCTGTTGGCCGTACCATATTTATCCACATAATTGGTCTTGTCAAGTACGTTGGAGGCCAAAGTCGTTCCGTCACGCAGAATCTCAAAAGAGACATTCTCCGGGTCGGTACCCAACAGGCGCCAACTCAGGAAATTGGCATTGCCGCCACTTTGGGCGGGGACAACAACCAGTCCACGGTCCAGTTTCTCCATCTGGCTGACAGGGGTGCTTTGGGCATACGCACCCAGTCCGGCATACGAGGCCATCAACATGGCCAAGGTGTAAAGTCTTGATTTGTTCATATTTTGTTTTTAGTTAGTTCTTATGATAGAAAGCAATGGCAAAAAGCAGTCCAACAGCTTGGAAAATCCACAGTCAGCAGCATCCGCCATCCATGCAAAGGTAATGAAAATAAGGATTATAGCAAAATATAGCTCCCGTATTTTTACGAAACGTTGTGAAATACCTTTTTTTTTTGTAAGTTTGCATCTGTATTCATGAATTAACAAGCAATGAACAAGACACGATTACACCCGGTCATGCTGGCAGGCACGGGCAGCGATGTGGGCAAGAGTGTGCTGGCCACAGCCCTGTGCCGTATCTTCAAGCAAGACGGTTATCGCCCGGCCCCCTTCAAGGCACAGAACATGGCCCTCAACTCATACGCCACCCCCGACGGTCTGGAGATAGGACGGGCACAGGCCGTACAGGCTGAAGCGGCGGGCATTGACTGCTCGACCGACATGAACCCGTTGCTGCTCAAGCCCAACAGTGACCATACGTCGCAGGTGGTGCTCAATGGCCGACCAGCGGGCAACCAGAG
>CALGHW010000109.1 GCA_937916075.1 uncultured Prevotella sp. | reverse complement strand
CCCTGGTGGCCCAGCAGCAAGCCATGGGACAGGACAAGGGTATCGTCATGGACGGACGCGACATCGGCACCACGGTGTTTCCACAGGCCGAACTGAAAATATTTGTCACCGCCAGCGCTGAGGTAAGGGCACAGCGACGCTATGACGAACTGAAAGCCAAAGGCATGGAGGCCAACCTGGAGGATATCCTGAAAAACGTGAAGGAACGCGACTATATCGACTCGCACCGGGAGGTGTCGCCACTGCGCAAGGCTGACGACGCACTTGAACTGGACAACAGCCACATGACTATCGCCGAACAAAAGGAATGGCTGATGGTGCGCTTCAAGGAGCGGACAGAACAGCAAGACAATGTAAAATAATAATAACAACTTCAAACTACCAAAAGGAAAGGCGAGGCCCCGCGAAATGACCCTCTTCGGTCATTCTGCGGAGTCTCGCCTATTTTTCTTTCGACCTGTACGGTTGAAAAAAGGCAGTGGGTACGGTGTGTCTATAACGATTTTTTATTACATCCACTCATATCAAGAAAATAAAGTTACTTGATTACGAAGAGAAAGTTGCCTGATTTCTGGGAGAAACTTGGCAACTTTCTCATAGAAATCAGGCAACTTTCTCATTTTAGCCGTTTCAAGTGCCCCAAAAGAAGCTTTGACGAGATATGAAATATCTTTATATTACAACGTTTATTCTTCAACCATACAGCTCAGTATTCTCTGCTTATTTAGGCCAACACAAACCAAGCAAGGATGTCCCTCAAAATCGCTCCCTACAGGCGATAGCGTCACGACACTTCTCCATGAGCCATTTCGGGGTGCTTGTGGCACCACAGATGCCCACCGTGCGGACATGGTCCAACCAGGCGGAGTCTATCTCGTCGGGGCCCTCAATGAGATGGCTGTTGGGATTGACCCGCAGACACTCGTTGAAAAGCACCTTGCCATTGCTGCTCTTGCGGCCACAGACAAAGAGAATGAGGTCGTGGCGGGTGGCAAACTGCGAGATGTTGGGCATCCGGTTGGCCACCTGGCGGCAGATGGTGTCGAAACTCCTGAACACGGCCGACGGCGAGATGTGGCTCTGGATATAGTCGATGATGCGGTGAAACTCGTCGAGCGACTTGGTGGTCTGCGAGTAGAGGTAGATGTCGCGGGTGAAGTCAAGCCGCTTCACGTCGTCAAACTTCTCAATGACGATGGCATGACTGTGGGTCTGGCCCACCAGTCCCAGCACTTCGGCATGGCCATTCTTGCCGAAGATGACTATCTGGGCCTCCGGGGCCGCGTCATACTGCCGCTTGATGCGCCGCTGCAACTGGAGCACCACGGGACACGTGGCGTCGATAATCTCGATATTGTTCTGCCGGGCCAGCGCATAGGTCTCCGGAGGCTCTCCATGAGCCCTGAGCAGCACCTTCACGTCGTGCAGCCGCATGAGGTCGTCATGGTTGATGGTGACCAGCCCCATCTCCCGGAGCCGCTCACACTCCATGCCATTGTGCACAATGTCGCCCAGGCAATAGAGCGCGGTGCCCTCTGCCAGTTCTTCCTCGGCCTTCTTGATGGCAGTGGTCACGCCGAAGCAGAAACCGCTGCCGCTGTCTATTTCTATCTGTAACACGGA
This sequence comes from uncultured Prevotella sp., assembly GCA_937916075.1. Lineage (GTDB taxonomy): Bacteria > Bacteroidota > Bacteroidia > Bacteroidales > Bacteroidaceae > Prevotella. Next base: position 3,150 of record CALGHW010000109.1, on the reverse strand, counting down.
TGGGTATGTAATGTCTTCTATTCTTTGTTTTTCTCTATCATGCTATACGCTCTCAACAAGTCGCGCGCCGCCACAAACGAGGTCTTCTCGCCGGCCAAGACGCTGTGTTCGGCTTCCTTCAGCCGCTGCTGGATGAGGGCATTGTTGTAAAACTCATTGCGCAGGGTCTCGTTGATGGTCTCATACATCCAGTACTTGCTCTGCTCGTTGCGGCGGTAGTCAAAGTAGCCGTTCTGCTTCACAAAGTCGATATAGTGGTACACCATGTCCCATATCTCCTTGATGCCGGTACCATAAAATCCGCTATAGCAGAGCACCTGTGGAGTCCATCCACTCTCGGGCATGGGAAAGAAATGGAGTGCATTGCGGAAATTGGTGGCCGCCAGGTGGCACTTGTCCACATTCTCGCCGTCACACTTATTGATGACTATGCCGTCACTGATTTCCATGATGCCGCGCTTGATGCCCTGAAGCTCGTCGCCCGTTCCGGCCAACTGGATGAGCAGGAAGAAATCTACCATCGAGTGGCAGGCCGTCTCGCTCTGTCCCACACCCAAGGTCTCGACAAAGATTTTGTCAAACCCGGCCGCCTCGCAGAGGATGATGGTCTCGCGGGTTTTGCGGGCCACGCCACCCAGCGACCCGGCCGAGGGACTGGGCCGGATAAACGAATTGGGGTGCTGGGCCAGCTTCTCCATGCGGGTCTTGTCGCCAAGGATGCTGCCCTTGGAGCGTTCCGAACTGGGGTCGATGGCCAGCACGGCCAGTTTTCCGCCATACTCATTGAGCACATGGATGCCAAACTGGTCTATCGAGGTGGATTTGCCCGCTCCAGGCACACCACTGATGCCCACCCGGACCGAGTGTCCGCTGTAAGGCAGGCATTTCTCGATGACCTCCTGCGCCTTGTGCTGGTGGTCGGGATTGACACTCTCCACCAGCGTGACAGCCTGGCTCAACACGGTGACATCGCCCTTGACGATGCCTTCCACCATGTCGGCCACCGACAACTCGCGCCGGCGGTAACGGCCACGCTTCAGATAAGGATTGACGATTGAGGGCTGCTGCACGCCATCGTTGACCGTGAGTCCCTTATACTCTTTGCTGTTTTCGGGATGTTCCATGACTTACTGGGCGTTGATATTGATGACTACTTTTGGATGATCCGGATCATTGGTAATCAGAAGGATACGAGGCTTCACCCTCGACTGCTTGAGCTCGTCGCGGAAAGCCGTCACCTTGAGGTCAGCGGTCTCGCCGGGCTTCAGGGCCTGCTTATCGAGCGTCATGCGGAATCCCTTGCCAAACATGTGGAGCGAGGCTATCTTGAGGTCGGTACGGCCCTCATTGGTCAGGCTGATGCTGCCCTTCCGCTTGTCCTTGCCCTCAAAGTCAAAGTCGAGGTCGGTGGCCGACAGACTCACATGGGGAGCGTTTTTCCGCTGCAGAGCCGACAGCCCATCGAAGCCGGGCAGAAGCACAGCCGACACGCTGATTTCATTGTCGCTGCCCACCTTGTCGCCCAGACGGTTGCCCAGGTATACCGACGTGCGGGTGACGCCAAAGTCGTGCAGTTTGGCCGAATTGAGCATGACGGTAATCTTGCCAGTATGGCCAGGACGCAACTTTTCGGGCGACACGACCGCCGACAGATAGGGCGGCAGATGCATCAGATTAGGAGTCAATACCTGGGAGCCTGTATTGCGGATATGTATCTCCTGGACGGGATGGTCGCCCTTGTTTACATCATCAAATTCAAGGTCGCTCTTGTCGGCCGAAATCTCACCGAACTGATAAGGGAAGGTGCCCGAGAAGTCGTCGACCGACTCCACCACCACGCCTTTCATCGTGAGATAGACCGGCTTTTTGGAGCCGTTGCTGTAAATGGCGGCCGTCTTTTGGAAGTGTCCCAACTGGCGGGCATCATACGTGAGCTTCAGTGTGAACTTGTCGCCGCTGCCTATCTCGCCTTGGGGATATTCGGCGCCGAGACATCCACAACTTACCTTCACGTCTTCTATCTTCAACTTGCGCAAACCTTTGTTGCGCAATTCAAATGTTGCGGTCACAGGCTGGCTGTATGCCACTTTGCCCATCTCTACCGTACCCTTGCTCACCGACAGACGCTGGGCGGCCGCCGGCAGGAAGGCCAAGGAGAGCAGCATGGTTGTCATTATCTTGTTGTTCATCATCTTATGTGTTTTTAGGAGTTATCTTAGGGTTTCTTTTGTCGCGGTTTCCACCGCCGACTTGCTATTCACTGACAGTGATTCGCTCGCTCTTGGCCACAGCCCTGAACTCGGGCGCATAGGCACAAACGGCTGTGCAGGTGCCTGTCTCATAGTCGCCGACACGGTCTACATAATATTCTGTTTCCAGGACGTGCTTGCCCTTAGACAGTCTGTCGAAGTAGTAGCAGGTGGCGTTGTCCTTGGGAGCGCAGTAGTAGCCGTCACGGTAGCCGCTGAGTTGCCTTACCGGCTCCATGCAAGCGGCCCGGCGGTCTTGTATCTGCACAAAGTCAAGGTCACGACGGGCCTCAACCGTGATTCTCACCTTGATGCGCGCCCCCACCTTCAAGTCTGTGGCTGAACGGACAATCTCACGCTTGACGGTAAGCTCGCCACCGCTCTGCTCCACCTCGGCCGCAGGCTGCATAAACTGGGCATAGACAGCTCCCCAGGAGGTGCCTTGCGAGGTCTTCTTGGCCGTCAGGGTCTTCCCCGCCGGACAGTCGACCGACGTTTTCACATAGCCAAGACCGGCAGTGGCCTTAGGCAGGTCGAGCGGTTTGCCGTCAAGGGCTATCACGGTGTTCTCACCGGCATCCAGCACGGCCGTCTGGTCGAAGAGGAAGGCATAGACAGCGTTGATACTGTTCAAGGGGGTGTCCCAAGCTTGGGTGCGTTTCTCCTGCAAGAGCCAGCGGCGCATCTCGTCGATGGTCTGCCGGTCGTCGGGGGTCACACGCTGGAGGGCCTCAATGACAGCCACCTCGGTGGGTATGCGGTAGTCACACCAGGAGTATCCGGCGCGTGGCGTGTCGTAATAGCGTCCCATCTCGTCGGTATATACGCTATATTCCTTGAGACTCTTCACATAGGTCTTGGCCAGGGCCGTCTCGCCCCGCTTGGCCAGAATGATGGCACT
>CALGHW010000108.1 GCA_937916075.1 uncultured Prevotella sp. | reverse complement strand
TCCTGCCAAGGCACAATAGATGCCGAAGTAGACCAATTTGCCGCGCTTGACGATATTAATCATCCACTGGCAGGCAATGCAACCAGAGACGAACGCGGCCACAAAACCGACAACGAGCGGTAGGGTGTCAATACCTCCAAAAGCTTCTTCTCCCTTCACGGCCTTCATCACGTCGAGCAGGGCCTCGCCCAGAATCGGGGGAATCACCATCAGAAATGAGAACTGGGCCATGTTTTCCTTCTTGTTGCCCAGCAACAGACCGGTGGCAATGGTAGTACCCGACCGCGACAAGCCCGGCAGCACGGCCAAAGCCTGGGCCACACCTATCAAGAAAGCGTGCCAAAGACTGATTTGGCTGCGCTGGCGCGGCTTGGCATAATAGGAGAAGGTGAGCAATGCAGCTGTCACCAGCAGCATACATCCTACAATGAGCAGGCCGGATCCGAACACTTCTTCCACCTTGTCCTTGAAGAACACACCCACGATACCCACAGGTATCATCGAGATGATGATGTTGAGGGCATAACGTGTCTCGGCATTCATCTCAAACTTGAACAAGCCACGGAATATCCAGTCAATCTCTTTCCACAGAATGACCAGCGTGCTGAGCACCGTGGCCACATGCACCAAGACAGTAAAGGCGAGATTGTCCTCGCCGTTGATTCCAAACAGATGGGCGCCAATGGCCAGATGGCCACTGCTACTCACAGGAAGATACTCGGTAAGTCCCTGGATAATGCCAAGGACCAGTGCTTCAAACCATGTCATCATCTCTTTATATGCTTTCTTTCTTTACAGGTTCATTGTCTGCTGCTGTCAGCTCTGTCATCTCATCCGTTGAGGATACCGTAAGACTGGTGTTGGCATCCGCATCATCCTTTGACTTGTACATGACTGCGAAAATCATCGAAACAAAACCTACCAGACACACGACAGGAGCCACCTTGATACGGCGCGCGCTGAAGATGTCGGCGTCAAAGGTGTTCTCACCTGAGCCGGAACCGCTCATCAGGATAAAGCCGATAATGACCACAGCCATACCCACAGCGAGCAGGATGAAGTTCATACGGCCGAATGCTAAATTTCTTTTGTCCATTGCTATAATATAATAAACGTTTATTTCTTCCTTTCTAAATCTTATAAAGCTCCCCTGCTGTCATCCGCAGAAAGCGGTTGACCGAGAAATAGGCGCAAAGGGCTGTGATCACGATGCCGAACACAAAGACAGACACCCCCACCACGGTCATCTCACGCCAGGTGATGAAGGCCGCAAGGTTGGGCTCGTAGTCAAACAGGAAACATATGCCGGCCCCCAGGGCACCACAGGCCAAGAGGGCTGCCACCAAGCCCACGCCGACCGCCCTGCGCAGGAACGGACGCCGGATAAAGCCCCACGAGGCTCCCACCAACTTCATGGTATGGATGAGGAAGCGCCGCGAGTATACGCTCAGACGGACGGAGTTGTTGATGAGCGAGAACGACACACAGGTAAGCAATACGGCCAGCGCCAAAAGGATAAAGCTCAGCCGTTGCAGGTTGTTGTTCACCTTGTCCATCAGATCCTCCTGATAGGACACGCTGGTCACACCGGGCCGCTTCTCTATCTCCTTCGATATCCACTGGAGCGACTCCCTGTTGGCATAGTCCGACTTCAGGCGCAGCTCCAGCGTGGCCGCAAAGGGATTGAAGCCCAGGAATTCTGACGGGTCAGACCCCATGGCCTCTGTCTGCTCTTTCTGCGCCGCCTCCTTGCTGATATAGTCTATATGACGCACGTATGGACGATGATAGAGCTCACGGCACAGGCCATGGGCCTCGTTGACGCTAACGTCGTCATCGAGCAGCACAGTCACCGTGAGGTTTTCCTTGACATAGGCGGAAAGGTTGCGTGCCGTGAGCACGGAAAACACGACCATTCCCAACAAAATGAGCACCAGGGTGGTGCTTATACATAAGGTAACGACCTGCAAACCATGACGCCCGCGGGTCTTTTTTCTTTTCTTTGCCATTACCAAATTGGATATAGTACACCTAATTTGCTGCAAAGTAAATAAAAAAAAAGCGCATAAGCAACGGATTAACTACTATTAACATGGAAGATTGATTCTTGCAAATTTTAAAGAAAGGATGACTCTTTCTCATATTTTATTTTTACCTTTGCCATTTCACAAAATCTGGTTGTTGCCGGCTCACGGCTGGGCCGACAGACCACGAAACAAAAACATCATGAAGATATGAGTACTGTAATCTATCCATCGCCCATCTTCGGGCCCATCCACAGCCGGAGGCTTGGTGTGTCGTTGGGCATCAACCTGCTTCCTTCTGACGGGAAGAGTTGCACCTTCGACTGTATCTATTGTGAGTGTGGCTTCAACCGTGACCATCGCCCCACCCGAAAACTTCCCACCCGGGAGGAAGTGGCCGCCGCCCTGGAAGCCAAGCTGAAAGACATGAAGCAAAACGGTCCCACCCCCGACGTGCTTACCTTTGCCGGCAACGGTGAGCCTACGAGTCATCCCCACTTCCCGGAAATCATGGACGACACGCTCCGGCTGCGCGACAAGTATTTCCCAGAGGCCAAGGTGTCGGTGTTGAGCAATTCCACCTTTATCCACCGTCCGGCTGTCCACGCCGCCCTGATGCGCATAGACAACAACATTCTCAAACTTGACACCGTTGACCCTGTATATATCCACAAAGTGGACCGTCCGGTGGGACACTATGACGTGCGGCACATCATAGAGGGCCTGAAATCATTTCATGGGCACCTCATCATCCAGACCATGTTCTTGAAAGGTAAGATAGACGGTGAAGACGTGGACAACACGGGCGACGCCTATGTCAATCCCTGGCTGGAAGCCGTCAAGGAGATAGCTCCACGAGAAGTGATGATATACACCATCGACCGGGAGACCCCCGACCACGACCTGCTCAAGGCCACCCATGAAGAACTGGACGCCATCCGTGACAGAGTGATAGCGGCCGGAATCCCCTGCACGGCCTCTTACTGAGCCCGTTCCATCCTCTCAAGCATCGCCAAACAAAATGGCCACGCTCTTGTCGCTACAAGAGTCGTGGCCATTACTTTATAGAGAAAATGATGTTGTTCGCGATTACACCTTGCTGATGATACCCAGCTTGGTATTTTTGATGAAGTCCACGATGGCGCGCACTTCCTTACCGTCGGGCACCTGCTCCTGTATCTGTATCACGGCGTCAAATACGCTGGTCTGTCCGTGGAACACCAGACGGTAGGCGTTGGCGATATGTCCAATCACCTTGTCGGATGTGCCCGACGACTTCAGCAGCGTCTCGTTTACACCGCAATAGCGCACAGGGTT
>CALGHW010000107.1 GCA_937916075.1 uncultured Prevotella sp. | reverse complement strand
ACAAAGGATTTCCCCTTGTCAGATATTTCAGTTTAAATTCTTATTTTTCACGTTTTTCTCAAAACTCCTTACCCCAATAGTTTTTCATCCGCTGGCAGAGTTTATCCTCAGCCGGACTATGTTGTCCGTGCCAGAACCGCTCATTCTTCAAAGCATCGGGCAAATACTGCTGGGGAGTAAAGTGGCCAGGATAGTCATGCGGATATTTATAACCGTCATGATAGCCCAAATCGGCCATCAGCTGGGTGGGCGCATTGCGCAGATGGAGCGGCACCGGCTGGTTGCCCGTCTGCCGAACCCGCGCCAAAGCCGCATCGACCGCAAGATAGGCCGAATTGCTTTTAGGACTTGTGGCCAGATAGACCGTAGCCTCAGCCAACGGGATACGCCCCTCAGGCCATCCTATCTTCTGCACCGCATCAAAGGCCGCATTGGCCAGCAACAAGGCATTAGGATTGGCCAGCCCGATATCCTCGGCCGCACTGATAACCAGCCGACGAGCGATAAACTTGGGATCCTCACCACCCTCTATCATGCGGGCCAACCAATAGACGGCCGCATCGGGGTCACTGCCACGGATACTCTTGATGAAGGCTGAGATGATATCATAGTGCATCTCGCCATCCTTATCATAAGCCAGCGGATTCTGCTGGAGGCGGTCTTCCACCATCCGGTCGGTGATGACCACATCATCGGTGGGCGACGCCTCGACCACCAGTTCCAGAATATTGAGCAGCTTGCGGGCATCGCCTCCACTGTAGCGCAACAGTGCGTCAGTCTCCTGAAGTTCTATTTTGCGCTTCTTCAGTTCCACATCGGTAGTGATGGCCCGGTGAAGCAATTCAAGCAAATCATCCTTACCCAACGACTTGAGCACGTACAGTTGGCACCGTGAGAGCAACGGACGAATCACCTCAAACGAGGGATTCTCGGTCGTGGCGCCAATCAGCGTGACCACTCCCTTCTCCACCGCCCCGAGCAAAGAGTCTTGTTGTGACTTGCTGAAACGGTGAATCTCATCGATGAAGAGAATGGGCGACGCCTCGTTGAAAAAACGTCCCTTTTGTGCCTTTTCGATAACATCACGCACATCCTTGACCCCACTTGTGACAGCGCTCAAGGTAAAGAAGGGTGTCTCCAAACGGTTGGCAATAATCTGCGCCAAAGTGGTCTTCCCCACTCCCGGGGGGCCCCAAAGGATAAAAGAAGAGATACGCCCCGCATCAATCATTTTGCGCAGGACGGCCCCCTCGCCCACCAGATGTTTCTGGCCAATATAATCGTCGAGGGTTCTCGGTCGGAGTCTTTCAGCTAAAGGTTGTGACATATTCAACCCACAAAATTACAACAAATAGCTGAAAAAACAAATGTTTCTAATCTTTTTTACATCTTTGTGCAGATTTACAGTCTCAAACATCGCCTTTAGTTGGCCCGCCTGCTCACCATTCAAAGACACTGCGGGAGAGTTACCGCCGCTTGTAGCAAGAGGTATATCAATTTTGACACGATTTATTCTTTATTCTCACTGATTTATAGTAACTTTGTCCCGTAGATTGAGAAGATTATAACAAAAAGTTATAAAACAATGGAAGTAGCTATCGTAAAATACAATGCCGGCAATATCTACTCGGTAGTAAACGCACTGCGCCGACTGGGGGTGCACCCCATATTGACAGACAATGCCGAAGCACTGTCCAAGGCCGACAAAGTGCTCTTCCCCGGACAGGGAGAAGCCAGCACGGCCATGGCTTACCTCAAAGAGCGAGGACTGGACCAAGTCATCAAGACGTTGCGCCAACCCGTGCTGGGCATCTGCATCGGACAGCAGCTGCTGTGCCGACACTCGGAAGAAGGTGACACCGACTGTATCGGCGTGTTTGACGTGGATGTCAAGCGATTTCGCCCAAAGCGTCATGAAGACAAGGTGCCGGCCATGGGATGGAACGCCATCAGCGACACACGCTCGGCCCTGTTCAAAGGATTCGGCCATGACGAGTTTGTCTACTTCGTACACAGCTTCTATGTCCCACTCTGCGAATGGACAGCCGCACGCGCAGACTATATTCTGCCCTATAGCGCCGCCTTGCACAAAGACAATTTCTACACGACACAGTTTCACCCCGAAAAAAGCGGCAGTGTGGGTGAGCGCATACTCAAAAACTTCTTAGACTTATGATAGAACTGATACCAGCAATAGACATCATCGACGGCAAATGCGTGCGCCTGTCGGAAGGCGACTATGACCGCAAGAAGGTGTATAGCAAAAGTCCGGTCGAGATAGCGCGCCAGTTTGAAGCCATCGGCTACAGACGGCTGCATGTAGTAGACCTCGACGGAGCCAAATCGAAGCATATCGTCAACGACAAGGTACTCCGCGAAATCACGTCGGCCACACAGCTGACCGTAGACTTCGGAGGCGGCATCAAGACAGACGACGACATCCAAAAAGCCTTCGACGCCGGAGCAGACATGGTGACAATAGGTTCGGTGGCCGTAAGCCAACCCGAACTGTTTACTCAGTGGATTGACAAGTATGGAGCCGACCATATCATCCTCGGGGCTGATGTCAGATCAGGCAAGATAGCCATCAACGGATGGAAAGAAAACTCCACACAAGACCTGTTGCCCTTCCTGCAGCACTATATAGACAGAGGTGTGAAAAAGGTGCTCTGCACTGACATCTCCAAGGACGGCATGCTGGCCGGACCTGCCACCGACCTCTACAAGAAGGTTATGGGCACCTATCCCTCGCTCCACCTGATAGCCAGTGGAGGCGTAGCCAGTATGGACGACATCAAGACACTCCAGAGGGAAGGCATCCCCGCTGTGGTATTCGGAAAGGCTATCTATGAAGGACGTATCAACATG
>CALGHW010000106.1 GCA_937916075.1 uncultured Prevotella sp. | reverse complement strand
CGCCCGAGCGGTTGACCGTCACGTCGCTCTTGCTGATGTCGAGGAATCCGGGCAGAATCATCTTCAGCTCGGAGATGGTGGATATATAACTTTTCAGGCCGGAGAAGTCGAGCGACACGGTGAGGTTGGCGGGAGCCACCTCGCCCGAAAGGAGCTTTTCCACCTCCCGGGAGTTACCCTGATAGCGCACCATCTCCTGGGGGTCGAGCGTCTGGTTGATGGAGCCGCTCACCCGGGCCACACGGTGGCTCTTGGCGTTGTCTGACAGCGAGAAGCGGAAGGTCTGGGCGGCGAGGTTCTGGGCCTCCAGAGCCACGGCGCCCACATGGGGATGGGCCGGCGTCACATTGTTGCCGGCCAACTGGAACACATAGTCGCCATTGTCGAGAATCTTCACATCGCCGTCGGCCGCGATGTCGAGCACGTCGGAGAGCTGGATGTCGTCTGTGGTACTGGTGGGGATGGCCAGCGAGTCACCGCCAAAGCCCATGGTCATGTCGATCTCGTTGAAGTCGAAATCATTGTTGGTACAGCCTACCAACGTCAACGACCCTGCCACGAGGAAGGTGGACAGCAGTCTGCCTGTAGGAATTCTTTTACGCATAAGTCATTACCTTTTAAATTTATATTATTTATTTTAATTCATATTTATCCTAAAAAATCCTTTTCGTTGCAAATATACCAAAAAATATCCAGTTGATATATAAAAAAGAGTGATAAAAATAGGTGTTGTCCTATTTTTATCACTCTTACCGTGTATTTGGGGGAGAAGACTTAGTTGTCTACATCTTCATCCAGTCCCCAGATGTCATATTTCTGGCCGACGATATTGTTGTGCTCCTTGCTGAGGTTGTCTATATAGTCTTGGGCAGGAGTATCTGTACTGCTGAGTGCTGCCAGGAGCTGCTCAGTCTCCAAATCCAATACTTTTACGGTTGGCTTTACATATTTTGCTTTCATTGTGTTTGATTTTTAGTGATTTTTACTCATTATCTTTATTTCACGATGACCTTGATGATGCTTCCGTCGCTCATCTTCACGAGGTTCAGGCCCTTGACGGGGGCTGTCACCTTGGCTCCGGCGGCGTTGTAGCGCTCCACCTCCACGGCACCCGTGTTGCCCGTCAGCTTGCTGATGGCTGTCACGTCGCCTCCGAAGGTGAACATCTTGGCGTCACTAACCTCTGCAGGCACGGTGAGGTAAGCCCGGTTGGCGACACATTTCACATTATCGGTGGTTGCCAGATAGAAGGCCACCCGGCCGTCCTGGTTCTGGAGCACATAGTTGCCGGCATCCTTGGTCAAGTTTCTTTCGGTGTAGACACCCGTGAGCCAACCTTCTTTATAAGCGTCGGTCTTGGCTAAGGCATAGCCTTCTACCTGCTGCTCCACTGAAGTCTCCGCATAGAGAATATACGGCGTGTTGGCCTTCAGCGTGCCGGTCGTCTCCGTGAGGGTCAGGCTGGTGCCATCGGCTGCAGCACAAGTGTAGGCAGATACGCCCTCGGGGATAACCACATCAAACGGGGCGATGAAGGTGGCCCACTTGGCGTCGGTAACTTTCAGCGTGGCTGTGTTCTTGACTGCGGCTACGAGGTTGAAGTTGCTCCACTGCTCTTTGTTTGCTGTATAGAAGCCCTCATCCTTTTCACCATTGGCGGCAATCAGCATATCGGCAACTGTGTTGCGCAGATGATAGAGTCCGTCCTTAGCCGTGGCCTCAATCTTAACGGTCAGTGCCTTCTCCTTGTCGGGTGTGGCACGGAGTTGCCATTTATTGCCTTTATCATAGTTTTCACCCGTACCCACATACGTCTGGGTGTCGTCAGTCTCGTCGATGGCCAGGAGATAACCGTTGGTCGTTCCGTCTACAGGCACCATAGTCACGGTCTGCTTATAGAACGAACCGCCCAGCTCGGTATAGCCCATGGCATATTCTCCGTTATTTTCATTGCCCGACTTGAAGGTCAAGGTCTTTCCATTAAATTGATAACCCTCATTGTCATTGATAACGATATTAAACTTCTCGCCTTCCTTAGGCTTGTTGAGGAGCACATCCTTATAAGAATAGGTTGAGATAGCCTTGTCGAGCTGGGTCTTGGCAGCCTTCAGCTCGTCGGCAGTGGCGTCAGCGCGGTTCTTCACCGCCTCTGCATCAGCGATCACCTTCTTGAAGGCGTCTACAGACGTCTGGGGAATTTGGAAGGCAGCGTCACCGATGTTGACGGTGGGCACGGCAGCCTGGGCTTTCTCGAGGGTAGTGGTCAGTTCTGCGAGACTTATCTCATATTCACGATTGGTAGCTGTCTTCAAGGCTACATCACAGATGCTGGCCCAAGCTTGGGCATTTCCACTGGCACCAATCTCAAAGGAAACTGGCGTGTTATCTTCAGCCACTTCAAACTCAAGGGCACGCCATTCCCAACCGTTACCTTTTCCACTGTTGCTATACGTTGCGGATTCTTCGAAGGTAGCGTTTCCATTGATATCAATACCTCTGCCTTCTCCATCCTTCGTCGCGAAATAGATTTTCTTGTCATCAACCTTGATGTAGGGCCAAGCTGCATTTTTACTTCCTCGTCCGGATGCAATCAATACATATTTACCCGCAGGAAGACTGCTGATTGTTGTCGTTTTCTTTTGTGACCAGGCATTACCTTCCC
>CALGHW010000105.1 GCA_937916075.1 uncultured Prevotella sp. | reverse complement strand
CTCGGAAGGGATGTTCCTCTACGCAAAAACTGTGCACTTCTATCTTGAATGTTTATCGGGAGAAATCTTTTGAGTGTGTTAAATATGGACAGGCCGTGTGTGACAATCTCTATCTTTTGTGGAAAGACGTATGCACTTTATCTCAATATCAGCAGCCGGGTCAGTATCAGTCGTTTGTATGACCGTTTCATGTCATCAGGCAAGAAAGAGCAGTCTATCAGTTCCAACCATTTGGAGACAGACTTGCGGAATTTCTTGGCGATGTTGTCAATCACTTTTTCACTGATACCCGACGAGGTGATGCTCTTGATGAAGTCAGAGCGGCGAAGTTTGCGTTTCTTGGCATTGAGGGTCAGGGCAAGTTCCTCTGTATCCTCAGGCATGACGATAGCAGTGGAGAGAAGGTCGTAGGCAGGCGTGAGGCTATAGCCCAGCGCTGTGTCACGATAGAGCGAGAAGTTTTTCAGGTGCATGTCAGCGTTACCCGTAATCCAGGAGAAAATCACAATCTCCCAAAAGTTTACCAGGTCGAGCTGTGGCACGGACGAATATTTCTTGATAGCCTTGGCAATCTGTTCATACGAGCCTTTATATTTATATTCAGTCAAGCGTTCGGTGAGCTGGCACATATCCTCCATGGCCACCTTACTGCCGTCTTTCCGCCGGTCAATGCGTCGGGTGATATAGCACAGTTCTCCGTCGGCAAAACGTATCAGTGCGTGAGGCACCACATTTATTTTGGCGGCTTCGGCCAGGTGCATGGTGAGGTCTTCCAGTTCCGGCAGTGAGCGGTATGCTTCTGTTTGGGGCTTGAGGATAAAGCGTCCCCAAAGGCCTACGATGGTGAAGCGGTCGGGTTCGTTTTTCCCTCCGCGGTTTACGTCAAGCGACAGTTTGGCCTGTACGCCGGTCAGTGTGGTCTGCGACCGCACTACTTGCTTCGCCAAGTCTCCAATCTGGCTTCTTACGTATGGCAGTTTGGGAGCTGTTTTGGTGTTGAAGAGCTTGTGGGCGCAGGCAGGGTGATAATCCTCTTGTCCTTCTTTGAGGGGCTTATAGCAATAGAGACATCTTTTCATGGTTAGGGTCTTCTTTTTACTCTGTTTCTTCAGGAATGACACTCACGGCTCCGATGCAGTCTTTGCAACAGGCCAGAAGTAGCGACATCCGGTCACGCTGATTGATTTTCCAACTGTTTTCGGCGATGTTCAGCAGCCATCCCTCGGGAATAAGGCCATCAAAGAAGGGGAACAATACCGTGTCGTGGTAGGGTTTTTCCGTCAATGGCAGTGTGAGGCTGATGGCTTCAGCCTTTTCCTTTTTCAGGTAGTCTGCGTCATAGGTGAAAGTGAAGCCTGTCTCATCTTCTGTGAGTGTGCCTACGGGTTGGTCGTAAAGCAATATTTTACCGCGCTTCATGGCTCCTCCTTTCTGATAGGCACAGGGCCTACTTCATGTCCGAAGAGCATGAGTATCTGATTGACCTTGTCCATGCGGAGCGTCTGTTTTCCCTGTTCCAGTTCTCGTACAAAGCGCAGACCCACTCCCGATTTAGCCGCCAGGTCTACTTGCGTCAGCCCAAATTTGCCGCGCATATTCTTGACAAATGTTGATAGTGTCATGTCCATAGTTATTATACCCTTTAGGGTACAAAGATACGAATTTATCTTTGTATTATACCTTTTAGGGTATAATTAATTTTCTTTTTATTCTCTTTATACCCGAAAAGGTATAAAGTAATATTGGCTTTTTCCTGTGTTCACCATCCTAAAATAGCTTAAAAGCCAGCTTTTGGTAACATTTGTGACTCTTTTTTGAGGGGCTAAGGGCTATCTTTGTGGCAAGGCAACAGATGGGGAAAAACAGTCCTGTTGGTTGCTGTCAGAAAGTGTTTCACAAAAAGAAGAAAGGGAAGAAAGATGACCAAGAAGTGTGAAGTGTATCGTTGCCAGGTGTGTGGCAATGTGGTGGAGGTGCTCCATCCAGGGGCACAGATGAGTTGTTGCGGACAGCCGATGACATTGCTTCGGGAAAACACGGCCGACGGTGCCCGAGAAAAGCATGTGCCCGTGGTGGAACCTGTGTCCGGAGGATGGAAAGTGGCGGTGGGCAGCGTGGAGCACCCCACGACGGCCGAGCACCATATCCAGTGGATAGAACTGTTTATGGCCCATGGCATGATGCGTCGTGAACTTTGTCCAGGCGACAAGCCTGAAGCCGTGTTCCTGACAGCCGATTGTCCTTTGTGTGTCCGTGCCTATTGTAATCTGCATGGGTTGTGGCGCAAGGATGTGGGATAGAGGTATTTTAAAATCAATACAGCGGCCCTGGAACAGGCAGATATAGCCTGTTCCAGGGCCGCTGTATTGATTTTAATGTTTTTTTATGGATGGGTAGAAAAAGCCACTTATTTCGTTTCAGTGTTTGTCTTCTCGTGGTCTTTCACCAGCACTTTGAGCACAGCGTTGGCGATGATAGCAGTGAGTCCGCCGGTGGTGATACCGCTGGAGAAGATGGTGCGCACGCTGTCGGGCATATTGCGCAGGATGTCGGGCATGAGCTCCACGCCCATGCCGAAGGCCAGGCTGGTGGCCAGCACGAGCACGGCGCGGCGGTCCATCTCCTGTGAGGCCACGATGCGCACACCGGTGGCGGCCACTGTGCCGAACATCAGCAGGGTGGCTCCGCCCAATACGGGTGCCGGCATCATGGAGAAGATGATGCCCACCACGGGGAAGATGCCCAGCAGCACGAGCATCACGGCGATGAAGTAGCCCACATAGCGGCTGGCCACGCCGGTGAGTTGGATGATACCGTTGTTCTGGGCGAAGATGGAGTTGGGAAACGAGCTAAACAGGCCGGCAATCATCGAGTTGACACCGTCGGCCATCACTCCGCCGGCCACGCGCTTGGTGTAGCCCTTGTCATCCACAGGGAGTCCGGAAATCATCGAGTTGGCCGTCACGTCGCCCGTGGCTTCAATAGCCGTCACGAGGTATACGATGCCCATGGCGATGATAGCCGACGGCACCACCTTGAAGCCCAGTTGGAAGGGCAGGAGACTATAGAAATGCGGAGTGGAGCTGTTGAGCGCCGAGAGGTCCACCATGCCCATGGCGAAGGCCGTGGCATAGCCGATGATGATGCCGATGAAGATACTGCTCATGCGCAGGTAGCGGTTGGGGCAGAGGTTGAATATGATGACGCTCACGAGCACGATGACACTGACCGTCAGGTTCTGCATGGAGCCGAAGTCGGGTGCCTCCACGTTACCGCCGCCACACGACACGATGCCGGCCTTGATGAGGGTCAGTCCGATGAGCATCACCACGATACCGCTCACGAGTGGAGTGATGACCCGCCGCAGATACTTGAAGGTGCAGCTTACGAGTATCTCTATCGGTGCGCCCAGCACACAGGCGCCAAAGATGGCCGGTAGTCCGCTCACGGTGCCGATGGCGATAATCGGTCCGATAAAGGAGAAGCTGGTGCCCTGCACGCAGAGCATGCCACAGCCCACGGGGCCAATCTTGCGGCACTGGATAAAGGTGGCCACGCCTGAGGCAAACAGGGACATGGATACCAGGAAGCCTGTCATCTCCGTGTCGAGCCCCAAGGCCTTGGCGATGATGAGCGGTGGTGTGATGATGGCCACGAAGATGGCCAGCAGATGCTGGATGGCGGCAAAGAGGGCATCGCGGAGTGGCGGGCGGTCGTTGACACCGTAGATGAGTGATGTCTGGATGGTTGAGGTTGACATAATGAATTCTTTGTGTGTATGTTTATATCAGGTCTATTTTGCAGTTGTCCAGACTCTTCACGGTGGCCAGTGCCTCGTAGCGTATGCCTTGGCTGCGCAGGAAGTCGCCACCCTTTTGGAATGCCTTCTCGATGAGGAATCCCATGGCTTCAATCTTGGCGCCGGCCTGTTGGCACAGGTCGATGACCCCCTTTGAGGCGTTGCCGTTGGCCAGGAAGTCGTCGATGAAGAGCACGTGGTCGTCCTGTGTCAGGAAGCTGTTGCTGATGCACACGGTGTAGTCGCGGTCCTTGGTGAAGGAGTGTACTACGGCGGTGAGCATATTGTCCATCGTCTTGGGTTGCTTCTTTTTGATGAAGACTACGGGCAACTGCATCAGATAGCCCACAAGGATGGCCGGGGCGATGCCGCTGGCCTCGATGGTCACAATCTTGTTGATGGGCAGGTCGCCGAAGATGCGCACCAGTTCCTTGGCCAGGTCCATCATCAGGTTGGGATCCATTTGGTGGTTGATAAAACTGTCTACTTTGAGAATGCCGCCGGGATAGCACTTGCCGTCCTGCATGATTCGCTGTTTGAGTAAGTCCATAATATCTGTTGTATGATTTGTATGTTTTGTTTGCTTTTTTATATACAGAGACGCAGAGGCTCAAAGGCTGGCTTTGCGTCTCTGCGTCCTGTCTGTAAAGTTCTTATTGTACGTGTTTTTTCTTCTTGTTTTTGGCTCTGACCATGCATACGATACCGATGATGATGAAGGGTATGCTCAGGATTTGGCCCATGTCGAGTGGCAGGGAGGCCTCGAAGGCTTCCTGCACTTCCTTGGTGTATTCGATGAGGAAGCGGGCCACGAAGATGTAGGTCAGGCAGAGGCCGAAGAAGAATCCCGTGCCCACCTTCTCTTGGTGCCGCCGGTAGATGGCCCAGCCTATGAAGAAGAGCAGGGCGTAGGCGATGGCCTCATAGAGCTGTCCGGGATGGCGCGGTGCGCTGTCCACCCGCTCGAAGATAAAGGCCCAGGGCACGTCGGTCACTTTGCCGATAATCTCGGAGTTCATCAGGTTGCCCAGTCGGATAAAGCAGGCTGTCACTGGAGTGGCTATGGCAATGTTGTCGAGTACCTGCCAGAGAGGCACCTTGGTCTTGCGCACATAGAGCCACAGGGCCAGCATGAGGCCGAGTGTGCCCCCGTGGCTGGCCAGTCCCTCATAGCCCGTGAATTTCCATCCGCCTTCGCTCAGGAAGCGGATAGGCAATACCATCTCGACGAGGTGGGTGCCTGAGGAGAGGAAATAGTCGGGCTCGTAGAAGAGGCAGTGGCCCAGCCGCGCGCCCACCAGGATGCCGACGAAGCAGTAGATAAAGAGCGGGTCGAAGAGAGTGTCGCTCAATTTCTGCTGTCGGTAGAGCTGCCGCACCAGGAGGTAGGCCAGCACCAGTCCCAGCATCCAGCACAGAGAGTACCAGCGCAGTCCGAACACGGTGGTGAGACTGGGATTCCAGACGATAAAGTTCAGTAGGTTCATCCTTCGGGAGTATGTGTGGGTTATACGTTGAACCGGAAGTGCATGATGTCACCGTCCTGCACCACATAGTCCTTGCCCTCGATGCCCATTTTGCCGGCCTCGCGCACAGCGGCCTCGGAGCCATAGTGGATGTAGTCGTCATACTTGATGACCTCGGCGCGGATGAATCCCTTCTCGAAGTCGGTGTGGATGACGCCGGCGCACTGCGGGGCTTTCCATCCC
>CALGHW010000104.1 GCA_937916075.1 uncultured Prevotella sp. | reverse complement strand
ACGGGGGCCTCGCTGAGCGTGGCCAAAGGATGGCCGCAGGGGTGAACACTGACCAGCCGCAGCCCCCAAACGAGCGCCCTCACCACAACCATCTTGCCGGCAATATAGTCGAGCGGCATACACAGCAAGGCCGTGTCGCCCGCCTTCAACCCCAAGAAACGACACGTGGTGCGAGCCGAGGCGGCCATACGCCGCTTCTCGACCCACATGGGCTTGGGTTTGCCCGTAGATCCGCTGGTATGCACCAGCAACGTGTCCGACGGACTGTTCCAATCGGATAAAAATGCAGAAAGTTCCATTATCTTGAATGAGTCTTCTTTCTCCTTGCGCCACTTATTGGGGAGTTCTCCAAAGACGGTTGCCTCTCATTTCCAATGGCATGGCGATATTGTCTGTAAAGAGCTGCCCGGTACCCAGACCTTGCGGCATCGTGATATGCGGACCGTACACCTGGTCGGCCAGGCGGGCTACGGCATCCAGTCCCACATTGCTTTCCAGCGCACTGGTTATCCATGTCTTGACACCACGCTCATCCGCCAGTTCTATCCACTCCTTGACCCCCCGGACGCCACCGTGAAGCGACGGTTTGAGCACCAAGTAGGCAGGGCGGATGATGTTGAGCAACTGCTTTTTGCCCTCTCGGTCGTTCACGCCGATAAGCTCTTCGTCCAGTGCGATAGGCAGTGGCGCGTCGCGGCACAGCTCGGCCATACGGCCCCACTGGCGCTGCCGGATAGGCTGTTCGACGGAATGGATGGCATACTGGGAGAGAAGCTCAAGCTTGTAGAGAGCCTCTTCATACGAGAAGCCTCCATTGGCATCTACCCTAAGCTCCACGTCATGACGGGAATAGCGGCTGCGAATACGCTTAATCAATTCCAGCTCATCGTCAAAATCGATGGCGCCTATCTTCAGTTTGACACAACCGAAACCCTGACGGAGCTTTTCCTCCATCCTGCTGTTCATCTCCTCAAACGAGCCCATCCATGCCAGTCCATTGATGGGGATGCCCTCTTCGCCACGGAGGAAAGGCGTGGAGGGATGATTCTCAGGTTCCAGGCCACTGTTTGCCACAGCCGTCTCCAATCCGAAAAGCATGGACGGATAATCCTCCATCTCCCGGTAAGGTATCTGGCCTGTCTGCTCAAACAAGTCGCAGAAGTGACGGAGCGTCGGCTCATAATCAGGAATGGCGTCACAACTCAAGTCGGGCAACGGCGCACACTCTCCTATACCTATTATATTAGGATGCCCTGGAGCAGTAAGTTCCAAGAACCAGGAATCGCGGGTGGTATAGACACCTCGTGAGGTGCCCGCAGGCTGACGGAAATGCAGGGTGCGGGGCGTGATTTTTATCTTATAATCCATCTTTCAAAAACGAGAAGCAGTAAAAAAGGTTATGGCAACTTGGGATATTTCTTAAAGTCAGGCTTACGCTTCTCGAGGAAGGCTTTGCCGCCTTCTTGCGCCTCATCGAGAAAGTAATAGAGCATCGTGGCGTCGCCGGCCAGCTCCTGGATGCCCGCCTGTCCGTCCAGTTCGGCATTGAGCCCGGCCTTGATCATGCGGAGTGCCAGCGGACTGCGCTCCATCATCGTCTCGGCCCACTCCACACACTCGTCCTCCAGACGCTCCAGGGGCACCACCTTGTTGACCATGCCCATACGCTCGGCCTCCACAGCACTATACTGGCGACACATAAACCAAATCTCGCGGGCTTTCTTCTGGCCTACGATACGAGCCAGATAGCTGGCGCCGAATCCAGCGTCAAACGAGCCCACCTTAGGTCCCGTCTGTCCGAAGATGGCATTCTCGGAGGCTATCGTGAGGTCGCACATCAAGTGGAGCACATGACCGCCACCGATGGCATAACCGTTGACCATGGCTATCACAGGCTTGGGCAGCGAACGTATCTGCTTCTGCACATCGAGCACATTGAGCCGCGGCACACCGTCTTCGCCCACATAGCCGCCACGGCCCTTGACGTGCATATCTCCCCCCGAACAAAAAGCCTTGTCGCCGGCACCGGTCAGGATGACCACGCCAATACGCTGTGCCTCGCGACACCAACTGAAGGCTTGCGACATCTCCCAGGTGGTACGAGGGGTGAAAGCGTTGCGGTAGCGGGGACGGTTGATGGTAATCTTGGCGATACCGTCATACTCCTCGAAAAGGATTTCCTGAAAGTCAAATCCTTCTATTTTTTTCCATTCTCTCTTTTCCATTTCTTTATTTTTGTTGTTTTCCAATCTCGTCTTTTATTTTTTGATAATAGTCTTTTACCGCCAAGGCATCCTCCCGGCTGTCGGTCATGACCTCCAGCAGCATCGGCCGGTCGGCCTCGCGGGTCAACAGCGTGACCATGCCTATCTGCATCTCGGCCATTGTCGTGGCCTTCAGATACCCGATATCGTTTTGCGTGCAGATGCCCTGCGCATCGGCAGTATGGACTCCTTCCACCAACCGCTCGGCGGCCGGACTGTCATCGAGGCCCGGAAGCTGATGGAAGATGCCTCCGCCATGGTTGTTGAGCAGAATAACACGCAGATTGCCCTTCAAGTTCTGGTTCCAAAGGGCATTCTGGTCATAAAAGAAGCTGAGGTCGCCTATCAGGCAGAACACCCTGCAACCGGGCTCCTGAGCCAAGGCGAATCCGGCAGCTGTGCTCAGGCTTCCCTCTATGCCGTTGACACCACGGTTGCACCACACATAGTGAGTGGCATAGATATTGGCCAAGCGCACCACCGAGCTGTTGGCACAGTGTATGTAGCAGTCAGTATCAAGGTCTTCCAATTGCTCCTCGAAGTACTTCACGACAGCCATCTGCGAAAACTCCGGCTCATAAGCGTCACGCACGTCCTCCGCCTGCTGAAGGGCCTTTTGCCAACGGTCATAGAACGGCTTGCGGTATTGCAGATAGGCCGCTATCAAGCCGTCCATCACATCATCATTTGGGTCACCCTTGCCTGCTAACCGCTGCTCATACTCATCCTTGACAAGTATTTCCAACCTGAAGAAGTCGTCAACCGCCTTTTCCAGAAAGTCCCAGTCAGTACACTCCGCCACATACGTCAAGGACATGGTGGGGTCGGCCCAGCGATTGGTGTCCGTCGTCAGCAGGACCGTATGCGGACTGGCCTGTCGCAGAAACCGTCTGAGCCGCTTGCTCACGATGGTGTCGCCGATATAGATAACCCAGTCGGGCATATAGTCGGCGTCCTCGCCCACCGCATGCAGCACCTCGTCAAACAGCACAGCCCCGTCGGCATTGGCCAAAGGTTCGCTCAAAACCACAAAGCAGGGTGAATATTTCGCGATGATGTCACGGGCCTTGTCGGCATCAGCGGTCTGCCCGATGACCAACATCGGGTGGTGTGGGGCCACATACTCCATGAAAGCAGCAAAGCCTTCGTCTCCCCATGGATAACTCACGCAGATATCCGAGCTGTCCACAAGTCGGCTGACGGTGCGCTCCTGTGGCAAGTCTGCCACCGTAAACTCAAAGAGCGGCTCACTGACGGGCACATTGATATGCACGGGCTGCGGCACACGCCCCGAGGCCACATAGAGGGCCTCATTGACCAGCCGGTTGCAAAACCACCGCTCCGTGGCATCCTTGGGCTCAGGCAGACTGACCGCCTTGCCCACAAAGCGTCCCAAAGCATCGGGTTGCGGCAGGGTTTGCCCGTCGAGCTGGTCTATCCATGCGGCTGGCCTGTCGGCCGAGATGACCACAAGCGGCTGATGACGGTAAGAAGCCTCAGCCACGGCTGGCGCCAGGTTGAGCAGCGCAGTGCCCGAGGTGACACACACAGCCACCGGACTGCCTGTGGCCTGGGCCAAGCCCAAGGCATAGAAGCCGGCCGAGCGCTCGTCGGTCACTGGGAAGCACTGAATGTCAGGATGCTCGTTGAAATTATGCACAATAGCCGCATTGCGACTGCCCGGACAGACCACCGCCTTTCGGATGCCATGCGCCACCAACAGCGCTGTGAGTATATTGATGTTTTCTTTATTGCTGTACATTTATCATACAAGTTAAAATATCTAACTCGCTCTCATTTGGATTTTTATTGAATATCAAAAAATCGGGCGTTTACCAATATCATATAGGTAACAATATGGAAACGGGCAGACTGCTGCTCGTTTTCTGTATTTTGCAATATATAAAGAACGCCTCCATTTAATGGCAAAGGTACGACAAATTTCTAAATATCCCATGATTCACAATGAGAAATTTACGGTAAATTCATTATTTTTAGGCATTGCCTATTATTTAAGAAATACGTCCCTTTGCCGCCGTAAAAAGAGGGTAACATTTCAATCAGAAATACGCGAAATAACTTGGGCAGGATTTCTGCGCAAGTCACTTAAAAAATATCATTTAAAAACAACAAATACGATGAAACAATTAAATTGGTGGAAATCCATCGCCTCGTTCCTCGTGGTACTCTTTACCATGCCGTTGGGACACGCGCTGATGATGATGATGGATAAGACGATGACCCCGGAGGCGGTGCATTACTCCGCATTCTTTATGGGTCTCGCAGGTTTGGTAATGGTCGTGACAGGTGTATTCGTCAAGGGCGACACCAAACAGACACTTTGGGGACTCTTCGGCGGCTTGCTTTTTTGGACAGGATGGATAGAGTTTCTCTTCCAGTATTATGCCACCCGATGGGGCACACAGCCTGAAATGGAGAACGGTGAGGTGGTGACTCGACCAGAGTATCTCATACTCCCTGCCACCTTCGGCATGTGGATGATGGTGATGACGCTCTACATCTTCTCCACGAAAAACGGCTGCAACTTCATCAACTGGTGGCAACGTGTGCTCTTCCGTTCTCGCAAGAACGAGATAGCGGCCCGCCCTATGACTCACCACACAAGCATCATAACCTTTATGGAGCTGAATATGATTCTGTGGACGAGCTACCTCTTGCTGATGTTCTGCTACGACAAAAACTTCCTCGGCGACCATCACCCTGTGACAAGTATCGTTGCCGCGGCTTGCCTGACAGGCAGTTTCTTTATCTTCAAGAAGCAGTTGCGTTTGAGCACATGGGGAGCCAATATCCGTATGGCTATCGCCACGGTGGTTGTGTTCTGGGTACCGGTGGAAGTGCTCGGCCGTTTGGACTTCTTCAAGGAGATTTGGATTGAGCCCGAGAAGTATGCCACCCAGATGATTTGCATCCTCGTGACATTCCTCGCTTTGCTCGGTTACATCATGATAGCGGCGAGAAAGAAGAAAGCACATGAGTAACTGAAAAGCTGTGTGGCGGTGAAAAACAAATCAAGCTGTACAGTTGAAAAGCCTATAATTAAAGTGTAAACATTTTTTATATTCATTCAAAGCATCCTTCGGAGCACTTGAAACGGCTGAAATGAGAAAGTTGCCTAATTACGAAGAGAAACCTGCCAAGTTTCTCCCAGAAATCAGGCAACTTTCTCTTCGTAATTAGGCAACTTTCTTTTCTTGGTATAAACGAATGTAATAAAATATCATCAAAGAAGACAGACGTTTTCATCACGTCCTTGGTAGTGGGTGCGGTGAGACACCCACTATCGTTTTCAACTGTACAGGTCGAAACAAATGGGTATCACACACCAGCGAATATGACGCGCCTCATCGTCTCCATCTTGGCCTCCGTCTCCTGCCACTCGCGCTCCTCCTCACTGTCGGCCAGCAAGCCTCCGCCGGCATAGAGCGTATAGCGCCGGCCCTCCATCCGCATACACCGGAGCGTGACAAACAGATGACTGTCACCGCCAGGACACAAAGGGCCCATAAAGCCACTGTAATAGCGGCGCGGAAGGGCCTCGTTGTCCAGAATAAAACGACAGGTAGCGGCCTTGGGCAACCCACACACGGCGGGAGTGGGATGAAGGGATTCCAACAAGTCACCCACATGATGACAGTCGGAAAGCTTAAAGGTGAAGTCACTGCGCAGGTGGACCAGGTTGCCGGCACGGGTGGTGTAAGGCCCCTCCTCGTGGA